>JBEKOZ010000274.1:0-6710 GCA_049521275.1 Bryobacteraceae bacterium
GCCGGGATCAAACTCTCGTTTGAACCTTTTGTTTTGGATGGCCAACCTTATGGCTGACCGATCGCCTCAGTTTGAACTCAAGTTACTGACGAACTTCTATTTCTCACCGTGCGCACTAACGCTGTTACACGCGAGTGCGACGGTTCGCATTCAACCAGATTGTCAAACATCTGCGCATGGCACTCGCGATTTTTCAAAGGCGAATACCCTGCCGGCCTCGAAAGCCGTTCGGCCGCAACTGAACTCCCCCAGGACCAAAATTCAGCCCGTTGCGGGTCGGTTCGATTACAACCAGAAATTGGGAAATCTGAAAGAACTTCTTCAGAAAGGGGGGCTATCGGGACTTCAGTCGGGAAAAACCTCTTTACTGCAGAGCTTCCTTTACCGCGTCTTGCTGCCTACCCTACCCTAACAACGCCAGCCCAGTTCGCTTGGCGCTTTTTACTGCCATCAACTACTCTAACAAACTGATGTCCACTGCGCAAGGGTTGTTTCAAATTTTTTCAGGCACCGCTCGACTTGCGTTTCGGCGGCAGAACCAGAGTACCAGAGGGATTCGGGATGTGCAAGCGGTTTGCCAAAGTATTTTGACAGGGGCCAGCCTGGCTGTATCAGCGATTCGCGTAGGCTGGGTCCCGGGCGCGGAAACCGCTCGGCCCAGAGGGCACCCCGGTCACGGCTCGGCAGAGTCGGCGCGGCACGAAGAGTGTTCCGCTGCCCGGAGATCGGGCAACGATGGGAAGGAAAGCGACGGGGTTGAGTGGATGGGGCCCAAAATTGGGGACAGCCCGCTCTGTCCACGCGGCGCAAAAACGGCGCCTTGGGACAGAGTAGGCTGTCCCCAATTTTGCGCAGGTTCTGCTGTTTTCGAGAGTGCTATCCTGAACGCTACATGGCGTACAGCACACGCTCTTACGCGCGCGGGTTTCTATCGTCGGGGGGGCTGCCTCCGGCGATTAAATGGCTGCTGATTGCCAATACGGGGATTTATTTCCTGCAATTCTTTCTCGGCACGCCTTCCTACCTGGCGCTGCGGCCGCTGGACGTGGTCACGCACTTCATGGTGTGGGAACTGGTCACCTACATGTTCCTGCATGGGGGCATTTTTCACATCCTGTTCAACATGCTGACGCTGTGGATGTTCGGGGTGGAGCTCGAACGGACGTTCGGGACGCGGCGGTTTTTGAACTTTTATTTTTTTTGCGGGATCGGCGCGGGTTTGTGCGTGGTGCTGGCGGATTATTTGTTTGGGAATCCTTTGAGCATGACCATCGGGGCGTCGGGGGCGATCTACGGGATTCTGATGGCCACGGCGGTGTTGTGGCCGGACCGCATCATCTTATTCAGCTTTCTTTTTCCGATCAAGATGAAATATTTCGTGGCCATCATCGGGGCGATTGCGTTCCTGGGCACGTTTACGCCGGGCAACGGGGTGAGCGATGTGGCGCACCTGAGCGGGCTGGGATTCGGCTATCTATATTTAAAGCTGCGGCGGGTGCGGGGGCTGGAGTTCGATCCGGTGAGGATGGCTCGGGAGCGGTATAAGGCTTGGAAGCTGGCGCGGGCGAAGAGGAAGTTTCAGGTTTACTTGCGGAAGCAGGGGCCCAACGGGAGGAGCCAGTAGCCAGTAGGAAGCAACCCTTCGCTTGGATTTGTCGTCATACTTAGAAGTGGTGGTGCTATGAAATATTTTGCTTTGGCTGCGGTTTGCTTATTGGGGATTGTTCTTGGGTCGCGGGCGCAGGGGCCGGTTACTCAGGGGAGCGAGACGGTCAGTAAGAAGAAAACTACTACCACTTCTACCGATCCGGACGCTCCGGCTGCTTCGACCGACGCAACTGCGGATCCGAATGCGGCGCCGATTCCTTCCAAATACAAACCCAACAAAGATGGCTTGCCGCAGGGCGGACCGACGTTCCGGTCCGATGTGCTGACGGTGACGCTGGACGTGGCGGTGCTGGACAACCACGGCAACCCGGTGCCGAAGATCCCGCAGGAGAAGTTCCGCATTCTCGAAGACAACACGCCGCAGAAGGTGACGGGGTTTTCGATCGGCGAAGCGCCGATGACGATTTGCCTGGTGGTGGAATTTTCGGCCAAGTTCCAGCGCCTGTACACCTCCGGGTGGGCGCAGACGCTGAACGATGCGTACTACTTCGTACGAACGCTGAAGCCGGAGGATTACCTGGCGGTGATTGCCTACGACCTGCGGCCGGAGATTCTTTCCGATTTTTCGACCGACCGGACGCTGGCGGCGCAGGCGCTTTCGCGGCTGAGGATTCCGGCGTTTTCAGAATCGACGCTGTACGACACGCTGGTGTTCACGGGCGAGCGGATGCAGGACATCGAAGGACGGAAGGCGATCGTGCTGCTGTCGAGCGGGGTGGATACGATCAGCAAGCTGACCTACGACAAGACGCGCAAGGCGGTGCAGGATAACGGCATTCCGATTTACGCGATCGGGTTGTTGCAGACGCAGCGCGAGATGGCGGGGTCGAGAGGCGGCATGAGGGGGGCGCAGTCGGATATGAATCTGACGATGGCGAACCTGCAAATGACGACGTTCGCGACGGAGACGGGCGGGCGCGCGTTTTTCCCGCGGTTCGAAGGCGAGATGCCGGCGGTGTTTCAGGCGGTGCATGATTCGCTGCGCAACAACTACGTGCTGACGTATCAGCCCAGCAACCAGGCGAAGGACGGGAAGTACCGCAGGCTGAAGGTGGAGCTGGTGAACGAGGACAATCAGCCGCTGAAGGTGCTGGATGAGAAGGGCAAGCCGCTGAAGCTCCAGATTATGACCAAGGCCGGGTACAAAGCACCGCGAGAAGTGGAATAGAGCGAAGTCAAGAACTGAATGTCGCCGCATTTCAGGACGTTAGAAGTGCGTTGACACGGATGTTGCAGCTCTGTTAATTTTTCGTTGTCTTCTCCCATGCCCCTTAGCCGCAATTCCTCATCGTCTGCTCCAAAAGGGGCGCACCACACTCCTTCGAGCTGCATTCTTCTGGTGGACGACAACAAACTGGGCTTGAGCGCGCGCAAGTGCGTGCTGGAAGAACTGGGGCATCGCATCTCGACTGCTGCAAACGGAGTGGACGCGCTGGAGCTGTTCGCGAATTTCAAGTTCGACCTGGTGGTGACCGATTATAAAATGCCGCGCATGGACGGACTGGAACTGATCCGCGCGCTGCGCAAGACTTCGCCGGGGCTGCCGGTGATCCTGATCTCGGGGTTCGTGGATACGCTCGGTTTGAGCGAGGAGAGCACCGGGGCGGATGTGGTGATTCAGAAGAGCGCGAATGAAGTGGCGCACCTGGTGAGGTCGGTGGCGCGGCTGCTAAGGAAGAAGCCGGTTAGGTCGGAGGGGTTGGTGGCGGGGAAGAAGAGGGCTTGAGGGGTGGAGCAGGGATCGCTTCGAAGAGAAGAGATCGCTCCCTTTGGTCGCGGCTCGGAGAGTGAGCGGGGTTGGGCACCGGGCGTCGCCACGAGTGGCGACGCGGCACGCACGAGTGCGTGCGCCACTTAAGACGCGGGATGTTCCGGATTCTTCAGCTGAAGAGGGCGCCGGGTTTTAACCAGCCTAATGATACGCCGGTCATAACCAGGCCTATACAAACAATTACAAAAGCGGATAGGACCGGGATCAGACGGAACAGCGGGTGCTGGCTGGTTTTGACCGGGTCGGGGAGCCATTGTTTGGCGTAGATCACGATCATGCCGATGGCCATGAGGACTCCGGCGAGGCCGAGGCTGAAGGAGACCAGCAGCAGAAGGCCGAGTCCGACGTGGCCTAGCGAGATGGAGATCAACAGGAGCACCAGGGCCGATGGGCATGGGACCATGCCGCCGCTGGCGCCCAGGGCGATCAGGCTGCGGAGGGTCACTTCAGCGGGCGGGGCGTGAGTGTGGGTGTGCGGGCCGTGCTCGTGATCGTGGTTGTGATCATGATGATGATGATGATGGTCGTGGGTGTGGTGGTGATGGTGGGCGTGGGCGTGGGCGTGGGCTCTCGCGTGTTGTAAGGCGCGGAGGCGCTTGTAGAAAAGAGACGCGCCGATCAGGATGATCGCGAGGCCGGAGGCTACGCCGAGCCAGGTGACTAGTTTTTCGGGGGCGAGATATTTCGCGAAAACCAGCGTCACCAGGCCGAGCAGGAAGACGCTGATGGTGTGGGTCAGCGTGACCATGCCGCCGAGGAATGCCGCTTGCTTCATGGTGCCGCGCGAGCCGACCAGATAGGCCGCGACCATGGTTTTGCCGTGGCCGGGGGATTTGGCGTGGAGGGCTCCAAAGGCGAAGGCGACGGCGAGGCCGACGAGCATCACGTTGAAGGGGATGTCGTGCTGGCTGAGCATGCGGGAAAGGAAATCGCCACGGGTGAGTTCGCCGGGGATGGGCTTGGGAACGACGGGGGTCGCGGCCTGGGTCGCGGGGGCGGCGGGCTGTTCGATGGGGACGATTTTCGTGACGATGACGGGGGCTTCGACGTGCCATTCGATCGACGCGCGGAGATCCTGGGGCGGGGTGAGGGTGGGGTCGGCGGGATATTCGGTGAGGGCTTTACTGCGGTCGGCGGCGGATTGGCTGGCTTGGATGATGGGGGTTTTGTCGGAGGAGAGGATGACGATTTCTTTCCAGCCGGCGCGGTCGGGGTAATTGCGGTCCTCAAAAGAGAGCTTGCCTGCGACGTTGTCGAGGCGGAGGGTCGATTCGATGCGGGCGACGTGCATGCCGCCGGCGCCGTCTGAGAGCTTGATGGTGGTGTGCTCGAGTTTCGGCTGGACGGCGGGGGTGAAGGCTAGTTGGGCGATCCACTGTTGGGCTTGCGCTGTGGCTTTCTGCTGGAGGATGTCGGCGGGGATTTTGGCGTCGGCGGAGGGGTCGAGGTTCCAGTCGCGCATCAGCTGGTAGGTGGGGATCTCGGCGAGGTCGAGGACGTAGGTGATGTGGACGGATTTTTTGGTGACGTCGAATTTGGTGAAGTGGCTCACGCTGAAGTTGCCCATGGGGTGGGCGGTGAGGAGGATCGCGGCTAGGAATGGGATGTAACGGCGCATCGTTGATATATACGGTGCCGGAGAGCCGGCGGATTTAGGGGCTCGGGGTTTTGGGGGTGGATTTTTGGTCCACGGGTTTGGGGGCGTCGGGGCTCTTGCGGATTTCTTCGAAATATTGCTGGACGAATTGCTGGTACATCAGCGGGACTTCGTCGCGGTGGATTTCGCTGCCGGCTTCTACGTGCGTGGCTTGCTTTTGCGCCCACGGGGTTTTTAGCTGCTGCCGGGTGGAGCCTACTTCGACCATGACTTCGCCGGTAACGTTCTGGGCGCGCTTGCCGATGATTTCACTGATTTTGCCCATGGCTTTTTCGAGTTCGGCTTCTTTCGCGGATTTGTCGCCGTCGGAGGAGCCGATGCCGCTTTTGGCGTCGGGGGAATTGTTCTTATCCTGCGATTTGTCGCCGGATTTCGCGTTGGCGCTTTGCTTCTGCTCGCTCTTGTCGCCTTGCTGATCCTGTTGATCGCTTTGCGCGTCGGCATCATTGGAATCGCTTTTAGAACCCTTCTGTTTGCCTTTTTCCTGGCCTCCGGCCTTGGAATCCTTGTTGTTCTGCGCGGACTGCTGGCCTTCCTTGGGCGGAGTGCTCTTCATTTTATTGAGCATGTTCGCCATGGCGTCCTTCAGCTTGTCGAGCATGCTGGAGTTATCCGGATTGGGCTTCTGATTCTTGTCGTCCTTCTGTTTGTCCTTCGATTTGTCGCCCTCGGTGGACTTTTCGTCGTTGTTCTTGTCGCTGTCGGCGGCCTTATCGCCCTTTTCGCCTTTATCGTCATTGTCGCCTTGCTGATCGTCGGGCGTGGGATGGTTTTGGCCTTGCGGGGCGGCGGATTTCGACTGATCCTCGGCCATGGCGTTGTTGACGTCGGGGGTTTCGACCGATTGCAATTGCGACTCGGGCACCTGATCGTTCTGGGTAGTGGGCGCGTCGGGGTTGCCGGGGTCGAGCGGAGAGTTGGGATCGAGGGGAGATTTGCGCGCGTTGTTCCGGGCCTGCTGCTGGGGGGCGCTGAAGAAGGAATCGTAGGCCATTTTAACGAGCGACGGCTGGAGGCTCATGGTGCCGGTCACGGCATAGCGAACGGCGAAAAGCCCGCAGGCGACGAGCGCGAGTCCGAGGGCGGGCCAGGCGAAGCGGGAGCGGGTGAAGGGGACGGCGATGCGCGGATCGATGGTGCGGGCGATGCGGGCGGCGGACTGGCGCTGCTGATCGACGATCGGCGAGTGATCGCCGGCGAAGTATTTGGCGGTCGAGAGGGCGTCGGCCAGGTTCATCTTCCAATCGATGCGCTGGGCGAGCCGATATTCGGAAGGGATGCGCTTGCGGAAGCGGTAGAGGCCTAGGGCTAAGCTCGCGGTCGCAAGCAGGGCGATCCAATACCATTCGAGCAGGGAGGTGCCGGTGAGCAGGAGCAGAATGGCTCCGGCCATGGCGACGGAGATCGCGAGCGCCGATTGGTCGAGGACGAGATCGAGCAGGCAGCGGCGACGGGCTTTCTGGAGGAGTTGAGTTACGGGAGAGAGATCGTCCACCTTACATTGAGTATCGCACGGGGGCGAGCGCCGGTAGGTTCTAGGGATTCACCCAAGAAACGGGCGCGATAATCTGGATTGTGTTTGGGAGATCCACGAAAAAGACCGTATGCGCTCCC
>JBEKOZ010000275.1:0-6691 GCA_049521275.1 Bryobacteraceae bacterium
AATCCCACGCAACTGGCCAGCTACGGGCTGACCATCGCGAATCTGCAATCCGTCCTGAGCCTCCAGAACTCCGACCTGGCCAAAGGTCAGATTTCGGACGGCTTCGTGACGGCGGATATTATTGCCAACGACCAGATCTCTCTCGCCAAGGACTACAAGCCCCTGGTCGTCGGCTACAACAACGGCGCGGCCGTCCGCCTCTCCGATGTCGCCGAAGTGACCGATTCCGTGCAAAATGTCCGTGTGGCCGGTTATTTGAACGGCAAGCGCGCGATTCCGATCATCGTCTTTCGCCAGCCCGGCGCCAACATCATTAGTACCGTCGACAGCATACGCGCGCAGCTGCCGTCGATCCAGGCGTCGATTCCATTCGGCATCACCACCACCATCATTCTGGACCGCACCACCACCATCCGCGCTTCTGTCAACGACGTGGAGCGGACGCTGCTCATTTCGATCGGACTGGTCATCGTGGTGGTGTTCGTCTTCCTGCGCAACGGCCGCGCCACGCTGATTCCCGGGATTGCCGTGCCAGTCTCGCTGATCGGCACATTCGCCGTAATGTATCTGTTCGGTTATAGCCTCGACAATCTGTCGCTGATGGCCCTCACCATATCCACCGGATTTGTGGTCGACGATGCCATCGTGGTGATGGAGAATATCACGCGCCATATGGAAAACGGGATGAAACCCTTTGCCGCGGCGCTGAAGGGCGCGGAAGAAATCGGCTTCACCGTCTTCACCATCAGCGTTTCGCTCATTGCCGTCTTCATCCCTCTTCTGCTGATGGGTGGAATCGTCGGACGCCTTTTTCGCGAGTTCGCCGTCACGCTCTCGACGTCCATCGTCGTGTCCATGGTCATTTCACTGACCACCACGCCCATGATGTGCGCTTACCTTTTGAAGAGCGAGCGCTCGGAAAAGCACGGCCGCCTCTTCATGGCCAGCGAACACGCATTCGACTGGGTGCTGTCGCTGTATCGGCGGACTCTGCACTGGGTGCTCGACCATCCGGCCCCCACGCTGATCGTTCTGTTCCTCACCATCGCGCTCAACGTGGTGGTGATCATGAAAATTCCCAAGGGCTTTTTCCCGGTGGAGGACACCGGAGCGATCTCCGGCGGAGTGCAGGGCCCGCAGGACTCATCTTTCCCGGCGATGAACGACGCCATTCAGCAGATCGGCGCTGTCATCAAGGACGATCCCGCCGTCGAGAATGTGATCGCCTTTACAGGCGGCGGTGGGGCTACCAATACCGGCAGCCTGTTTGTGGCTCTCAAGCCGCTGGCGGAGCGCAAGGGCCATGCCAGCGCCTCCCAGATCATCAACCGCGTGCGTCCGAAATTGAACCGTCTGCCGGTGGCTTCCGCGTTCCTCCAGGCGGTGCAGGATCTGCGCATCGGCGGCCGGTCTAGTAATGCGATGTATCAGTACACCATCCAAGCCGACAATACTCAGGATCTTTTCAAGTGGGGCCCCACGCTGCTGGCTGCGATGAAGCACCTGCCCGGCCTGCAGGACGTAAGCTCCGATCAGCAGAATGGCGGTCTGGATGAGCTGCTCACCTACGACCGGCTCACTGCGGCGAAACTCGGCATCACCACCCAAGCGCTGGATTCGACGTTATACGGCGCCTTCGGCCAATCGGAAGTTTCCATTATTTACACGCAGCTAAATCAGTATTACGTGGTGCTCGAGGTTGCGCCCCAGTATTGGCAAAGTCCGGACGGATTGAAAGACATCTACCTTCAGTCCTCCAGCGGCCATAACATTCCGCTGCTCGCGGTGGCCAAGGGCCAAGCCAACACGACACCACTCGCCATCAACCACACCGGTTTGTTCCCATCGGTGACGGTGTCCTTCAATCTGGCGCCGAACGTGTCTTTGAGCGACGCCACGGCGCGTATTGCCCAGATGCAGAAGCAGATGGGCGCGCCTTCCACACTGCAAGGCTTTTTTGCCGGCACGCTGCTGGCCTATCAGCAATCGCTCGGTACCGAGCCGGTGCTGATTCTGGCGGCGCTGCTGGCGGTGTACGTCGTGCTCGGCATTCTGTATGAAAGCCTGGTCCATCCCTTGACCATCATCTCCACGCTGCCGTCGGCGAGCGTGGGCGCCATGCTCGCCTTGATGCTGACGAAACAGGATCTGAACATCATCTCCATCATCGGCATTGTGCTGCTGATCGGAATCGTGAAAAAGAACGCCATCATGATGATCGATTTCGCTCTTCAGGCAGAACGCGAGGAGGGAAAGAGCCCCGGCGACGCGATTTTTGAAGCTTGCATGCTGCGCTTCCGTCCGATCCTGATGACCACGATGGCGGCGTTACTGGGCGCTCTGCCGCTCGCGCTGGGAACGGGCATGGGCTATGAACTCCGAAGGCCCCTGGGAATTTCGATTGTGGGAGGGTTGATTCTGAGTCAGTTGCTCACGCTCTACACCACGCCGGTGGTCTATTTGACTTTCGACCGGCTGCGGCTGCGCATGGCGGGAAAGCAGCGCGACATCCCAGGCCCTGCGGCCGGACCAGCGCCCAGCGCTGCGGTTTAATGGCCACGTGGCGCACGCACTCGTGCGTGCCGCATCGAGACTCATCTCGACGCCTTGTCTGCGCGACGAATCCCCAGGCTGCGTCGGGGGCTATAACCCCGTCCCGTGAGGGCGGGGACTCGGCGAAGCATAAGCCAATACCCGTTATATAGTGGTATACCGACAAGAGCAAACCATGAGAGCCTTCGTTCGCTTCTCGTTCGCGACGGCCTTGGCCGGCCTCGCCGCCGCCGCTGACGTTACGCCCGCGATGCTCTACAAACAGCATTGCGCCCTGTGCCATGACAATCCCGGCGCAACCCGCGCTCCGGCCGTCGCCGTGATGCGGCAGATGGCTCCGGAGGCGGTCGTGAGCGCCCTTGAAAGCGGACTCATGAAGGAGCAGGGCAAGCCGCTCGCCGCAGCCGAGCGGCGCTCCCTCGCCGAATTCCTCACCGGCAAGACCGTCGGCAGCGCCGACGCTCCGGCCACAGGTTTTTGTGAGAATCGTAACGCCGCATTCGACGTCGGCGGCAACGCCTGGGATGGATGGGGCAACGGCGTCGTCAATCACCGCTTCTCGAACGCCTCTCTCGATCCTTCGAAGCTCGAATTGAAGTGGGCCTTCGGTTTCCCCGGCGCCGCGATTTCGTTTGCCCAACCCTCCATCACCGGCGGCCGCATCTTTATCGGCGGCGCGTCGCGCAAGGTCTATTCGCTCGATGCCCGGACCGGCTGCACTTACTGGATCTTCGAGCCGCAAGCCAACGTGCGCGCCGCCATCACCATCACTGCGGAGAAAATCGCGCTCTTCGCCGATCAGCTCTCGAACGCTTACGCCGTCGACGCAAAGAACGGCGAGCTGCTATGGAAGACGCACGTCGACGACCATCCCTCGGCGCACGTCACCGGCGCGCCGCAGTTTTGGAAGGACCGGCTCTACGTGCCCATTTCTTCGGGCGAAGACGGCCCCTCCCTCAACCCCAAATATGAATGCTGTACCGGACGTGGCGGAGTCGTCGCGCTCGACGCCAAGACCGGCAAGATTCTGTGGCACACCTACAGCGTCGCCGAAGCCCCTCATCCCACCAAAAAGAACAAGGCGGGCACGCAATTGTGGGGACCCTCCGGGGCCAGCATCTGGTCCGCGCCCACCATCGACGCCAAACGCAACCTCTTATATGTCGGCACCGGCGACAATCACTCGGAGCCCGAAACCAACTCGAGCGACGCGATCCTCGCCATGGATCTCGATTCCGGAAAAATCGTTTGGTCGAAGCAATTGACTGAGCACGACACCTTCAATATCGCTTGCGTTGCCGTCGATCAGACCAATTGCCCGCAGCCCGCGGGACCCGATCTCGATATCGGCTCCTCGCCGATGATTGTCGGCAATATTCTGATCGTGGGCCAGAAATCCGCGGTGGTTCACGCGCTCGATCTGGACCACAACGGCGCGATCAAATGGCAGACGCGGATCGGCCGCGGAGGTGCGCTCGGCGGGATTCAATGGGGCATGGCGACAGATGGCGACAACGTCTACGTCGCCTTGTCGGACGTCGCGTTCAAGGAAGGGACCGCCATCTTCGGCCTCGGCAAGCGATTCGAAACCGACCCCAAAATCGGCGGCGGCCTGTTCGCGCTGCGCATCGCCACGGGTGAAAAAGTATGGAGCGCCCCGCCGCCCGCATGCGGCGACCGCAAGAACTGTAGCCCGGCGCAATCAGCCGCCATCACCGCGATCCCCGGCGCGGTCTTCTCCGGTTCCGTTGACGGGCACATGCGGGCCTATTCGTCCAAGGACGGCCGCATTCTTTGGGATTACGACACGGTCCGCGAGTTCAAAACCGTAAACGGCGTCACCGCCAAGGGTGGATCGATGGACGGCCCCGGCCCGGTGGCGATCAACGGCATGCTCTACGTCCCCTCAGGCTACGGCAACTGGGGCGGAAACCCCGGCAACGTAATCCTGGCATTCGGCGAAAAGCAGTAGCAGAAAAAGTCGCGCCAGGGAGCGGTTTCCGACACTGCTTTCGAGCCCCTGAACCGCCATGCGTAAGCATGCGGACAGAACACGCCAGCCCTATTGAATGCTTACCGTCACCACGTTCGAGATCTGCCCATCCACCGTTAGCACGATGTTTACTTCGCCACTCCCACTCAAACTCACCGGCAGCGCGAGGTTCACCTGGTCCAATCCCTCGAAACCCGGTTGGGGCCCGGCGTACAACACCGGCACATTCGTTCCGTTGATGTTCGCCGTCACGTTCGAAAGCGAGCTTCGGTTGCGGATTCCCGTCCCATACAGGATTAAGTACACGTTCGCGTTCGCGCTCAGTTGGATCGGAGTAGAAACGCAGCCCGACGCCGCGCATTGAAAAACAGAAACCGCCGACTGCTGCTGTGGACTATTCGCCGGCGACTCGATCGCGGTGGCCGCTGCGACTCCCCGGCCGTCCGCGCTCATGCTGAACAGCGTCGGAGCCACGGACTGAATCATCCCCGTGGTGGACAAGGTCGCGTCGCCATTCGCGATCGTGAAGGTCGCGGTTCCCGAAGTCAACCCGGAGGGGACCACGAAGTTGATCTGCGCTGGGGACACGTACATCAGCGGGGCGACCGCCGCGGTCCCGGCCGAATCCGTCACGGTGAGCGTAGCTCCACCAAGAGACGGCGGCGGAGGCTGCGTGTTCGCCTGCTGCGCAGCCGCCGCCAGATTCGAGCCCCCAGCGGAATAAACGGAAGCAATCGACTCCGGCGTCACCGCCGCGTTCGGAGCCGCTGCCGACTGCACGGCCATCGGCGGAACCACTCCGTAATAGCGCGCCATCCAATACGGCAGGATGTAATCGACGCCGGCCGTTTCGATGATTCCGCTCCCTCCGCCCGAGAGCTGAAACGGGGTCTCCTCCCACAAATATTCATCGGGCGGCCGCAGCGCGACCGGAATCGGCTGGCAAGCTTGCCCGCTGCACACCGGAACCACGCCGGCAAGATTCACCGGATTGTCGCGGCTTGGTCTTTGGAGCCATTCGTTGAGCAACGCCGCGGCTTCGGCGTCGCGCGACGGATTGGGCCCGTTCAACCCGCGATCGATCAGATCGAACATCGCGTTCTGGTGACTGGCGGTGGCGCCGCGCAGCACCTCGTAAGCCGATTGATAAATGGATTTTGCCGAGCTCGTTTCGAGCCGGATCAGATTGTAGAAGGAAATGTAATCCAGATTGAATTTGAAATACGAACTGTCGCTGGCCACATCCACGGAGATCGGCGCGAGAACACTCGCCGCGAGCAATATTCTGTTGATATCGTAGTCGGTCGAAAACGCGCTCGGATTCACGTGCCGGCCGACCTGCAACACCGCCAGAATCTCATCGGGACGAGGGATGAACGTGGTGCTGATGGTTCCGTCCGGCATCACCACTGTCCACGCGTTGCCTTCGAGGTATCCGATCAACTGCGCCGCGATCTGGCTGATCGAGGCCTGCACTCCTGCGTCGTTCACCATATCGTAGGCCACGCCGAGGCCGAAGACCACCCCCAGGTATTGATCGCGCGAGGTGTTGCCGACCCAGAAATATCCCGCCGAGCTGTTGGTAAAGATGCCGTTCGCGGCTTCCTCGCTCTGAATCCCCGCGGCGTAAGGGGAATTCAGGGGAACCAGACAACGCGCCAGCACGTTCGTCCCGGTCACGTTGAGCAGCGATTGAATTCCCGCGAGCACCTGCTTCACATTGGCCAGTGCGGCGGGAGATTGCGTGACCTGATAACGGAACGCCTCGGCCGCCAGATAATGCCCGGTCCAGATGGCCGAATCGCCGCAGCGGGTATAACCTACGATCTGGGTGCTCGAGGGTCCGGCGAAAATCGGATCGAGAACGGTCCCGTAAGGAATATGCGTCGCCTGAATGTTCGCCGAAATGGCCAGCGCGTTCGCCTCGGATGCCTTCGCCTGGGAGCCCCAAGCCGCGATCAGGAATCCGGCAAGAATTTTTGGGCGCATCGCTAGCGTCATTGAGACGTGATTAGCGGCCAAATCGTTCCCGATTATGGTCCATTAAGGCATCACAGAGCGTCACTTATGGCCATTTAAGGTTGATTTAGAACTTGAATTTCAAGGCCAGCTGCACCAGGCGGGGTGCCGCGGCGCTCACGACAC
>JBEKOZ010000276.1:0-6648 GCA_049521275.1 Bryobacteraceae bacterium
TGAACTTCGACGACGTCAAAGCGGATTACAAGAACGGCGTGCTGACGATCACCCTTCCGAAGAAGGAAATCGCCAAGCCCCGCCAAATCAAAGTTGCCGTCAGCAACAACTAATCGAGCCGGGTAAATTTCCTGGGGGCGGACGTAAGAATCCGCCCCTTTTTCTTTTTCATGCGAGAATTGCGGCTTGACCACCGTTCGCGTGAACCGTAAAGCCGCCGACCGCGCCGCCAGCGGTCACCCTTGGATTTTTTCGAGCGACGTGACCGATCGCGGCGACGCGCAGCCTGGCGACGCCGTCAAGGTCGCCGACCCGCGCGGCAGGCCGATCGGCGTGGCGCATTACAGCTCGACCTCTCAGATCACCCTCCGCCTTCTTTCCTCAAAGCCAGAACCCATCGATCAGGAATTCTTCCGCCGCCGCTTGACCGCCGCGATCCGGCATCGGGAACGCGTCGTCGAGAATTCGAACGCCTGCCGCCTGGTTTTCTCCGAAGCCGACCTTCTGCCCGGGCTCATCGTGGATCGTTACGGAGCTTATCTCGTGGTGCAAACCCTCAGCCAGGGGATGGACCGGTCGCGCGACTTGATTGTCCACTGCTTGAAAGAGCTGCTCGCTCCGGCGGGCATTCTCGCGCGCAACGACGCCGCGGTTCGCAAGCTGGAAAGTCTGCCCCTGGAGGTAGCCGTTCTCTTTGGCGAAGTTCCGCAACGGGTCGCGATCGAGATGAATGGGCTGCATCTCGAAGCCGACCTCTTGAAAGGCCAGAAGACCGGCGTGTATCTCGACCAGCGGGAAAATTATCTCGCAGCCGCGAAATTTGCCGGGGGACGCGTCCTTGATTGCTTCACCTCCACCGGAGGATTCGCGCTGCATGCGGCTCGCCGGGCCGAATCGGTGGAGGCCGTGGATTCGTCGGCGGCCGCGCTGGCGACGGCGGAGTCGAACGCGCGGGCCAACGATATTTCCAATGTGCAGTTCCGCCAAGCCGACGTGTTCGATTTTTTATCAGGCATAGCGCGCAAGTACGGGACGATCATCCTGGACCCGCCCGCCTTCGCCAAATCGCGCAAGATGCTGGACGAGGCGGCGAAGGGTTACAAGGAAATCAATCTGCGCGCGCTAAAGCTGCTCGAACCCGGCGGAATTCTCGTAACCTGCTCCTGTTCCCATCATGTGAGCGAGGCGATGCTGTTCGAAATTGTCGCCGAAGCGGCGCTCGATGCGGGCAAGACTCTGCGCGTGCTGGAGCGCCGCACGCAGGCCTCTGATCATCCGATTCTCCTGACCGTTCCCGAAACGCTGTACTTGAAATGCCTGGTTCTAGAGGTCCTGGGCCGGTAGCGCAGCTTGCCAGTCCAGCACCACCTGCGGTAAGGTAACTTAAGTCGCTACGGCCCTCTGGGGAGCCGTTCGTCTTTTCAAGTCTCGTTGGTTTTGGAGGATTTTCCGGAATGCTTTTGACCTCGTTGTCCGCCTTTTTCAGGCGCGCCTTCCCGGTTCTGTTGATTCTTTTTGCCGTTGCCGCTGGATCGGCCCCGCTCTATGCAAGCGAGGCGGAGCTGAAACTGCCGGACCTGCATCAGGCGCTGTTTCTGGGCGGCTCCATCAGCGGACCCTCGCTGCTGATGATCGGCCTGGGCATCAGCGCACTCGGTTTTGTGTTCGGCATTGTGATGTATATGCACCTCCGCAACCTGCCGGTGCACGCATCGATGCTCGAGATTTCCGAGCTCATCTACGAAACCTGCAAAACGTATCTGCTGACACAGGGCAAGTTTTTACTTATTCTCGAAGCCTTCATCGGCTCGATTATCGTTTTTTATTTTGGATTCCTCGCTCCCAATGGCTCGACTTTCGGGCTGCCCTGGTTTGAAGTGGGAATCATTCTGATCTTCAGCCTGATCGGAATTGCCGGAAGTTTCGGCGTCGCCTGGTTCGGGATTCGCGTGAACACCTTCGCCAATTCGCGCACCGCGTTCGCCAGCCTGCGCGGGAAACCGTACCCTTGTTACGCGATTCCCCTCAAGGCCGGCATGAGTATCGGCATGCTGCTGATCAGCGTGGAGCTGTTCCTGATGCTCTGCATCCTGCTGTTCGTTCCGGGCGATTACGCGGGGCCCTGCTTCATCGGATTTGCCATCGGCGAATCGCTGGGCGCGGCGGCTTTGCGCGTCGCGGGCGGGATCTTCACCAAGATCGCCGACATCGGCGCGGACCTGATGAAGATCGTTTTCAAGATTAAAGAAGACGACGCGCGCAACCCCGGCGTGATCGCGGATTGCACCGGCGACAATGCGGGTGACTCCGTGGGACCGTCGGCCGACGGCTTCGAAACCTACGGCGTGACTGGCGTCGCGCTGATCACCTTCATTCTGCTCGCGGTCAATAACGATCTGGTGAAAGTGGAGCTGCTGGTCTGGCTCTTCGTCATGCGCGTGATGATGGTGCTCACCAGCGGCGCCTCTTATTTCATCAATGAAGCCATCGCCAAGGCGCGCTACCAGAACGTCGACAAAATGAATTATGAGACGCCTCTGACCACGCTGGTGTGGCTGACGTCCTTCCTGTCGATCGGCGCCACCTACCTGGTTTCGTATTACATGATTCCGGATCTCGGCGGCGATTCCACCATGTGGTGGAAGCTCTCTACCGTCATTACCTGCGGCACGCTGGCCGGCGCGGTGATTCCGGAGTTGGTGAAAGTGTTTACATCGGTCGACTCGGCGCACGTGAAGGAAGTTGTCTCGTCGTCGAAAGAGGGCGGAGCCTCGTTGAACATTCTTTCGGGATTGGTCGCCGGAAATTTCAGCGCGTACTGGCTGGGCATGGCGATCCTCGCCCTGATGACCGCGGCTTATTCGGTAAGCACCTACGGCATGGAGGGATTGATGAAAGCTCCGGCGGTGTTCGCGTTCGGTTTGGTCGCCTTCGGATTCCTGGGCATGGGCCCGGTGACCATCGCCGTCGATAGCTACGGCCCGGTGACCGACAATGCGCAGTCCGTGTATGAGCTGTCGGTGATCGAAACGATCCCCAACATTCGCAAAGAACTGAAAAAGGACTTCGACTTCGACGTGAATTTCGAACTGGCGAAACATCACCTCGAAGAGAACGATGGCGCCGGCAACACCTTCAAAGCGACCGCCAAGCCGGTGCTGATCGGCACGGCGGTGGTGGGCGCGACCACCATGATTTTCTCGATCATCGTGAAATTGACCGATGGACTGAAGCCGGAGCTGATCCAGAATTTATCGCTGATGCATCCTCCGTTCCTGCTGGGTCTGATCGCCGGCGGCGCTGTGATTTACTGGTTCACCGGCGCCTCGATTCAAGCAGTGACCACAGGCGCGTACCGCGCAGTCGAGTTCATTAAGGCGAACATCAAGCTGGAAGGCGTCACCAAAGCGTCGGTCGAGGATTCGAAGAAAGTGGTGGAAATATGCACGCAATATGCCCAGAAAGGGATGTTTAACATCTTCCTCACGGTGTTTTTCGCCACTCTCGGCTTCGCTTTCATCGAGCCCTACTTCTTCATCGGCTACCTGATTTCGATCGCGCTGTTCGGCCTGTACCAGGCGATCTTTATGGCCAACGCCGGCGGCGCGTGGGACAACGCCAAGAAAATCGTCGAGGTGGAATTGAAGGCCAAGGGCACGCCGCTGCATGACGCGACGGTGGTCGGCGATACGGTAGGCGATCCGTTCAAGGACACGTCGTCGGTGGCTCTGAATCCGATCATCAAGTTCACTACGCTGTTCGGATTGCTCGCCGTGGAGCTCGGCGTATCCATGACGGAGAAACAGGGCGCGGCCTTCAGCACCGCTTTGGCGGTGGTATTTCTGCTGGTCTCGATGGTCTTCGTGTGGCGCTCGTTCTACGGGATGAGGATCGTCGGCTCGTCAAAATAATTCGAGCCGCACCGCCCGCGATTCTTCGCCGCGGCATCGGACGGACAGCTGGTATTCGCCGCGCTCTAGTCCGTTAGGGACCATCGCATTGATTTGCTTGGTGCCATCCTTGTCATTCAGGGGAGTCACGAAGCTGGCCGGCAAATCGGTTCCGTCGAGCCGAAACGAAACCTCATTTCGCTTGACGCCATCAGGCAGTCCGGTGACCCACGCCGAGACGCAGCTACCGATGCCCGCGCGCACCTGGTTCCGCTCCGAGGTGAGGCCGTCGCAAACGATCGAGATCTCGACCGCATCGGACGTTGGGGTCGACACGCGGGCCTCGCGCGGCAGATCGACGCCGATGCGTGCGGGGCTGGACCATTCGCTCTTACGGATCGCGACCGCTACATCGTGCCACCCAGGCGCGAGCCCCAGAGGCAATTTGCAGCTCGCCTGCCACGCGGTTCCAACATCGTTGCGAACGGCCACGGGCCTGGCGCCGTACGGGCCCACCTGCACGAAAATGTCGTCGCAGGTCAGATCGCGTTCCTCCGAACTCATCCACACTGTCAAATAATCGTCGCGATGCGAACTGAAGCTGTGATTTTGCAATTCGCTGTTTTCGACTACAATCAGGTCCGGCCCGCTGCCCGACCGCGCGATCTCCGGCCACTTCCGATGGCAGATCACGTGGGCCCGACCGTCAATCACGCTCTGGAACTCCACGCGTGCGAAGCCGGCGGCACGGCACATCGCCAGAAGACACGAAATATTTGGACCAACCCAATTGTCGAACTGACCCGCCAGTTGCGTTCCTTCGTAAAATTCCATCGCTGGAACCGTGCCCGAGGGCTGGTCGTCCGTCACGAAAGATTCAACGCAGGCCAAATCGGTGCATAGCTCGCACACGCGCTCCAGCGCCAGCATGGGATGCTTCAGATGATAGAGAACGCCCAAAAACAGCACGATATCGAAATATCCGACCTCGCTCGGCTTCAGATAGCAGATGTCTGCAAGCACGTGCTCGGCCTTCGAGTTGAGCATCGCCTTGGCTTCCAGGAAGCGCGTCTTCCTGGTCGGGTCCACCGCGACCACGCTCGCGCCGCGCCGTTCCATTTCGAAGCTGAACCAGCCATCCCAAGCGCCGATATCGAGCGCGCGTTTCCCGCGCAGGTCCTGCGGAATGGGAAATTGGGCGATGCGCGAGCGCTGCGTCTTGATCGACAAGAAGCCCGGAATCACCTCCCCATCGGGCATCTCGATGCTGTGATAAAACCCAAGCTTCGAAAGCTCGCCGCTTTGACGCTGGAGGGCGGCCGTGTAATGGGGATCTCTGGCTTTCGGACGTCTACGGTAACCCAAGGTCCGCGCCAACCGCCGCAAGGCCGACAATGACATGTTGTTCCTCATATGCGTCCCTGCGGGACAAATCCAATTATACTGGCACGAAATCGTTTTCGAGCCCCTGAACCGCCATGCGTAAGCATGCGGACTGCCTTGAGCTCTCACTTCGCTTTTCTTTATTGGGACCGTTCAATCTATCTGAGCTTGGTCGATCGGCGTCACTGGGTCGATAAAGCTCCAGCACATCGCGCCGATCAAGTAGATCCCAACGTTGAGATAGAGGAACAGATTCCAATTCCCATGCGTGCGATCGAGAATCATTCCGCCAATCGCGGGCGCGACGAACCCGGCCAGATTGCCCATCATGTTCATCGATCCCGCGATGGTGCCGGCGTACTTGCCGCCGACGTCCATGCACGTGTTCCAGGACGGAGGAATGTCCAGGTCGTTCGCGAAGCTCGCGAGACCCATCAGCACCATCGCTAAAAGCGCGTCCTGGGTGCGGATCGAGAGCGCCAGCAAGCCGGCCGCGGCAAGAAAACCGAACGTCGTGATCACCCGCCGGCCCATGGTGAGACTTCCGAGACTGCGCGACACGCGGGGCATGATCAGGCCGCAGATCAGCGCGCCGAATCCGCCGCACAGCAGCGGCAGGATGGCCAGCCGCGACGCGGCTTCGGGCGATTGATGGCGATACTCCTGCAAATAGGTGGGCAGCCAGGTGATGTAAAAATACCAGGGGAACGACAGGCAGAAATATTGGAGCCACAAAAACCACAGGCTGCGATTGCGGAGAATCTTTCGCCACGGAACGTTCACATGCTCGGCCGTGTTCGCGGCGACCTCGGCGAGAAGCAGGCGCTCTCCGGCATTCACCGAAGGATGATCCGCCGGGCGGTCCCGAAACCAGCGCTGAAAGAAAAAAGTCCATACCAACCCCAGCGCGCCGAAGCAGACGAACGCCCACCGCCAGCTCATGTGGTGGAACGTGAAGATCACCAGCGGAGGCGTGAACGCGCCGCCCCAGCGCGCGAAAGTCCACATGAATCCCTGCGCGCGCGATCGCTCGTTCAGCGGGAGCCAGGTGCTGAAGGCCTTCGTCAGGTTGGGAAATCCGCCCGCCTCGCCCGCGCCGAAAAACAATTGGATCACTCTGAGCGAGCCGAGACTCCACGCGGCGCCGGTGAGCGCCGTGAACGCCGACCACCACAACACGATGCGCACCAGCACCCGCCGTGGTCCCATGAAATCTCCCAGCCAGCCGCTGGGGATTTCGAACAGCGCGTAAGCGAGCGCGAATGCGCTGAACACCGATCCCATCTGCGCCTTGGTGAGATGCAATTCCGCCGAGATCGGCTTGGCCGCCTGCGACATCACCACCCGGTCGATGTAAGAGAGAATCGCCAGCGTA
>JBEKOZ010000277.1:0-6635 GCA_049521275.1 Bryobacteraceae bacterium
CGGACCTCCCGCAGCCTCGTGACCATGAGCGGTCCAGCGGAGAACGCCGTTGCGCTCGCGCAGAGCAGTCGTACCTGCCTTCGCGAAATCGTGCGTCAGAGCCGCGAACATCAGCACGGCGCGTTCATCATCCTTAAGCAAATCGCGCTCCGCGATTTCAGCAGCCGCATCCACAACCAGCATTGTGTGGATGCCGACCTCGCCTTCCGGATGCCATTCGGGGTCCTGTGGAACGCTCAGCAGATTATTGATTTCGGGAAAGTGGACGATCCATCCCGTCGTCACCAGGTATCCGGCCAGGCGTCCGGGATGCGCGCTCTTGATCGCCCACTTCATGAACTCCTCGGCGACACGCTCCTGCGCGATGGTCGAGTATTCGTCCACGATGGCGCGGCACTCTGCGGCGGTCGCCGGATCGATGGTCAGATTGAACCGGCAGGCGAACTGCATCCCTCTCAAGACCCGCAGAGGATCTTCGCGAAAGGCCTCGCTGGTAGCTCGCAGCACGCGATTTTCGAGATCGTCGCGGCCGCCGAAAAAGTCCAGTAGCTTGTTCGCGACGGGATCGTAAGCCATCGCGTTGATGGTAAAATCCCGGCGGCTGGCCGCCTCCCGCGGAGTTATTTCGGGATCGAAGGTGGCGAGAAAATAACGATGCGCACGTCCCACCTTGCTGTCGCGGCGGGGCAGGCTGAAGTCATACGTGTGGCCTCCGGCGACCGTGAGTTTCACGACACCGAAGCTTTGGCCCACCAGATCGATGCGGCCATAGGGCGCCAGCAATTCGGCCAGAACATCGAACGACGCGCCGTACACTTCAACGTCGAAGTCCTTCGGCGCAAGCCCCAGCAGATAGTCGCGCACGGCGCCGCCCGCCACCAGGGCCCGCAAACCCAAGGCATCGAGATCCCGCACGATGCGGTCGAGCTCGGGCGGCAAAATCATTGTTCATTGGGGCGCTTCGCGGCGGCGTTCCCATTCAAGAACCGGTCGAACCAGTAGCACTGCCAGTTGATGCTCTCGACCAGATGCTTCGGCTCCCCGGTGCGCGTCAGATTGTGGTTTTCGCGCGGGAACATCACCAGTTCAGAGGTCACGCCAAAATGTTGCAGCGCGCGGAACCATTGTTCGCCCTGTTCGATCGGCACGCGATAATCGTTGTCGGAATGCAGCACCAGCGTCGGCGTCTTCACCTTGGACGCGTAATGCAGCGGCGAATATTTCCAATAGGTATCGTAATTTTGAAAAATATCTCCGCCGAAATCCTTCTCGTGGCCGTAAGCGCCGTCGCGCGTCCCATCGTCGCTGATGAAATTCGAAATGCTGCGCAGCGTGACCGCGGCCCGGAAAATATCGGTCTGCGTGGTGATCCAGTTCGTCATATATCCGCCATACGAACCGCCGGTGACTCCCAGTCGATCGCGATCGATCCACGGATTGCGCTTCATCGCCTCTTCCACGCCGGCCATGATATCGGTGTACGCTTTACCGCCCCACTCCATCACCACCCCGCGCTGGAAGTCGCGTCCGTAGCCAGTCGAGCCGCGTGGATTCGAGAAAAACACCGCCCAGCCGCGCCCAGCGTAAACCTGAAATTCGTGATACCAATCGACGCCGTACATGCCTGCGGGGCCGCCGTGAATGCTGACGATCATGGGATATTTCTTCCCCGGTTCCCATCCGATCGGCTTTACCAGGAAACCATCGACCGGCCATCCGTCGGCTGCGGTGTAGGGCAGGCGCTCGACTGTGGCAAGCGTCCGCTGCTCCCACAGCGACGCGTTCAGATGCGTCAACTGGCGCTCCGCGCCTGAAGCGTCACGAAGGAAAAGATCGTCAAGGTGCGCGAAATCGTTTACCAGATACGCCAGCTTGTGCGACGCTTCGTGAACCGATACGGATCGCACTGCGCGGGCGCCCGTCGTGATCGCGCTCAGGGCGCCAGTGGACGCGTCCATGCGATACAGATGCGTCTCGCCCTTCACGCCGGAATTCAGGTACAGCGCCCTGCCCTGCTCTGCCCACATGAGTTCAGCCGCGGTTTGATCGAAGGTCTTATTGACAGCCACCGATTTTCCTCCGGTTGCCGGTGCTATGTAGATCAGCGGCGGCGCTTCGTCATCTTCCGCGCCCAGAAACGCGATCCGGCTGCCGTCGGGCGACCAGCGCGGGCTGGTGTCGGGTCCCGCGTGATCCGAGATTCTCGTCAGCGCGCCGCCGGCCGCGGGAATCGTCCAGACATCGGAGTTGTGATCGAGATCGAACTCCTTCCCTGTGCGATTCGAAACGAACGCGATGCGCGTCGAATCGGGCGACCAGTGCGGATCCAGGTCGTTCCAGTCGTCGCCCTCGGTGATCTGCTTCGCGGCTCCCGTGCGCACATCGATAATCGCGATGTGGGAGCGTTTCTCGTCAAAATATCCGGTGTCGTTGAACTTGTAATAGATGTGCGTGTAGTGCCGCACGTCGCTCGACTTGCTCGGCGGTGGACCGCTGCGCGTCATACAGACGAAGCGCGTGCCGTCGGGCGACCATTCGAAATTCGATGCGCCGTTCTCCAGGTTCGAAACTCGTCGCGCCTCGCCTCCGTTGCGGGAGAGCACCCAGATCTGCGTGCGCCCGCTCTCGCGCGCCGAAAGAAATGCCAAGAATCGTCCGTCTGGCGACCAGCGTGGCGAGGTGGAAGAAGTCGTATCGCTAGTGAAGGGGACGGTCGGATGCGTTCCATCGGCCGAAGCGATCCAGAGGCGGGACACCCGGCGGTTCGCTTTTTGATCGATGGCAGCGACGGTGTAAGCCACCCACTGGCCATCGGGCGAAATTTGTGGGTCGCTGATAAACTCAAATGAAAAATAATCTTCGGCGGTGATGCCAGGCTTCGTCTGCGCCTGCGCCCATGCGCCGCACAGGATCAGGAAAAGGGCCGCAATTCGCTGCATGAGTCACATCATAGCGGACGCGCCGTATACGATTTTGAAAATCCGTTGCGGCTGTTGGTAATCGTGTACTTGCCGTCGCTCGCAATCGAGGCCTTCAGGTAATTGCCTTTGCACGCCGCAGTCGCCTCCATGTTCGCGATCTTCTGTTGGCTCGTGTTGTGCGCGGCGTCGGTCGCGAGCGAAAGATGCACCTGCCAGGTATCTTCGAGGCCCGGAATTTTCGCGATCGTCTCCCACGCATTCGCGCCGAGGCCCTTCTGCGGGCCGTTATTCACGATCACCACCTGCGGCCGCAGCGCCCACACATGCGCCGGCGCGCCCGAATTGTCGTTGTAGAAGCCGTGATGCGTGGCCTGGAACATGGTCACATGGCCAACCTTGTTTTTTGGACATGCCAGCTCTAATTCCTTGTTCCACGTCAGGTCGCCGAGATCGAGGAACGTGAATTTTCCATAGGTCAGCTTGAACCCCAGGCTCCGGGCGTTCTCGCCGGGATCGGGATCTTTCTTCGTCGCGCCCGCGCAATAGGGATTCTCTACGCCGCCCTTCGACAGCACTTCGCCGTTTGAACTCACGATATCGAAGCCGACGCCTTTCAGCTCGATTTTCCCGTTCACCGTTACGGACATTCGTTTTCCCATGGCGGTGGCTTTGTACGCCTCAAAGCGTTGCGCATCCTGCGGATCCCCTGTCTCCACGGAATCGCCGTGATCTATGTACCGGTCAATGGGAATCAGTTTCGCCAGCGCAGGCACCCCGCCCACGTGGTCGCTATGAAAGTGAGTGATCAGTACGGTATCGATTTTCGTCAGATGCGCCTGCTTCGTCGCGACCTCGTAAATGCGCTTCGCGTCGCGATCCCCGGGATTTCCCGTGTCGGCGAGCAGGGCTTGCCCCGCGGGAGTAACGATCAGCGTTGCCGCGCCCCCCTCCGTATCGATCCAATAAATATCCAGGTTTGATTGAGCTGTTTTCTGCGCGCTCAGCGTCGCCGCTGTCAGTAGGAAGAAAGTTTTAAGCACGTTGCGATTTTACATCTTGACGAGTCATACGCTTTAGAGCATAGTATATCTATAAACGTACGAGTATGCCGAAGAAACACCTACCTGCCCCGAAGGATCTCCTCCCGCTGTCGCCGACGCTGTTCCACCTGCTCCTGGCGCTCAGCGACGGGGAGCGCCACGGCTACGCCTTGAAGCGCGAGATCGCGCGACGCACCAACGGAGCGATCAATCCCGGCGCGGGCGTACTTTACGGATCGATCAACAGGATGCTGGAGCAAGGCCTCATTGAAGAATCGGAGGAGCGCCCCGATGCCCATCTCGACGACGAGCGCCGCCGTTACTATCGCATCACGCCGTTCGGCCGCCTGGTCGCCCAAGCGGAGGCGGTCCGGATGCGCGAGCTGGTGCGCATAGCCGACGACGCGTTTGGATTGCCGGAGCGCGCATGAAGCTCTATCGCCTGCTGTTAAACCTCTATCCGGCGCGATTCCGCGAAGAGTACGGCGGCCCACTCCAGCAGCAGTTTCTCGACGACTACCGCGAAGCGGACACGGCCGGCGCGCGCTTCAAATTATGGCTGAGCGCGCTCGGCGACCTGGCATGGTCGATTCCCGTCGAACTGGCGCACGAGCTAAAGCAAGATTTTTCCCACAGCCTCAGAGTCCATGCGCGCCGGCCCTTCGTGACGACGTTCACCATCGCGATTCTGGCGCTCGCCATCGGCGGCGCGACCGGCGTCTTCAGCGTGGTCAACGCGGTCTTGATCAAGGCGCTTCCCTTTCGCGATCCCGGCAGGCTGGTCGTGCTTTCGGGCCTCAACATCGTCGGCGCCTCTGCGGCGGAGTTTCACAAGTGGCGCGGCAGCAGTGCTTATCTGGACGACGCAGTACAAGCCCTTACAGCCGAAAGTAAACATCGGCGGCGTGTCCGTTCCAACGCGCGTCACCGTGGCGCAAACTTCGTTCAACTTTTTCTCCGCGCTGGGCAGCGAGCCGGTGATCGGCCGCGCCTTCGCTCCTTCCGAGGATGTTCCCGGAAACGACGGCGTCGCCGTAATCGGATACTCGCTCTGGCAGCAGCTCTTCGGCGGCGATCCTCGCGTGCTGGGGTCGAGGCTGTTGCTAAACGGCGCACCCCTGACCATTATCGGCGTCGCCCGCCCGGGGTTCGATTATCCCCACAAGAGCAGCGTCTGGACCCCCACCGCCTTCGACCTTACGCGCCTCCCGAACAAGGGCGCGGCCTGGTCTCCGTTTGGGCGCCTGAAGAAGGGCCTGAGCCTGCGGCAAGCCGAGCCGATGTTCGAAGCGGACGCGGCCCATATCTCGCCGCTGCCTTCCTGGATGAAGGACGACAAGTTATTTGGGCCGTGGAGCTTGATTCCGCTGAAAACCGACCTCACGGAAAATGTTCGCGAGGCTTCCCTCATCCTCATGGCCGCAGTGGGTTTTGTGCTGCTGATCGCCTGCGCCAATGTTGCGAACCTTCTGCTGACTCGAACCACGGAGCGCCGTGGGGAGCTCGTGATTCGCGCCGCGCTGGGCGCCAGCCGCGCGCGCCTGGTGCAACAGCTTCTGTCAGAGAGCGTGCTTCTGTCGTGCATCGCCGCCGCTGCTGGAATTGCCGTGGCATACTGGGCGGCGAAGCTCGCGACACTCGCGCAGCCGCCCGCGCTGGCCGCACAGGAATACGCGATCCTCGATTGGCGGGTGCTTGGATTCGCCATCGCGATCGCCATTTTGACCGGCCTTCTATTCGGGGTCGCACCGGCCCTGCTGGTTCGGCATTTGCAGCCGTCGGGCGAGTTGGTGCGCATGCACGGCTCCGGACCCCGCACTGCGCGGCTGCGTGGCTTGCTGATCGCCATGCAAGTCGCGCTCACGCTGATCCTGCTCGCCGGCTCGGCGAGCATGGGCCGCAGTTTCCTGCATCTCCTCGAAACCGACATGGGCTTTAACGCCGATCATCTGGCCGGCGTCAGCGTGTCCTTGGCCGACTGGGCTGCGCAATCCCAGGATCGCAAGCCTGCCTACTACCGCGAAGTGCTCGCCCGCCTCCGCGCGGTGCCCGGTGTCGAGTCCGCCGCCGCGGCCTACACTTTGCCGGTCGACAGCATGTTTGGAATCGGTCCGATCCTGACCGATTCCGGCCGCGAGACCGCGCCTCTTCTGAACAATCGGGTGACTCCGGATTATTTCCGAACCATGGGCATGCCTCTAGTTTACGGCCGCGAATTCACCGCCGCCGATACCGGCAGGGTGGCAATTCTTTCTGAAGGAGTCGCCCGCGAAATCGCCGAGGGCCCCGCGGTGCTCGGCAGAAAGATCACCGTGGAGGAAGGCAAGGAACCGTTTACCATCGTCGGCGTGGTGCACGCAAGCCGCTACGCCAGCCCGGCCGCGCCTTTCAAGGAGCAGTATTATCTGCCCGTCTTCGAGAGCGCGCCGGACTATGCGACCTTCATCGTCCGCGTTCGTGGCGACGCCAAGGATTCCCTCGCGGCCTGCCGCGACGCCGTGCAGTCCGTCGATCGCGACGTCCCGGCATTTAATGTCAAGACGATTCAGCAGCGTTTTGACGAAAGCATCGCCCGGCCGCGATTCCGCACCACCGTCTTTCTCTTCTTCGGCGGATTCGCCCTGCTGCTCGCCATCGCCGGAATCTACGGCGTGTCCTCTTATTCGATCACCCA
>JBEKOZ010000278.1:0-6622 GCA_049521275.1 Bryobacteraceae bacterium
AGGCGGCTGGACGTGCCGCTGCTGGTCGACATTGGGGCCGGGGAGAATTGGCGGGACGCGAAGTAGTTGGCAGGGCATGGCCCTGCACATATTGTGCTACGGCCCGCTACGATAGAATAAAGGGTTCCATGTTCTGGCTTCGTTCGCTCCTCCTCGTCGCGGTGGTGTCTATCGCGGCGTGCAATCGTTCCGCTCCCGCGAATGTTGCCGCGATGGTGGATGGGCGTGCGATTACTTACGCCGACCTGGAGAAGCGGTTTCAGTCCGAATTTGCCGCTCCCGCCGATCATGCGAGCGACGATCAGGTAGCCATTCAGCGCCTGGAGATTCTGCGCGTCCTGGTGGACGAAGAGATCATGGTGCAGCGCGCCGAGCGCATGGGCCTGATGGCCGTGGACGCCGACGTCGAAGCGAAGTTCACGGAGCTGAAGGCTCCTTATACCCAGGAAGAATTTCAAAAACAGCTCAATGCCCGCAAGATCACGGTGGAGGATCTGAAGACCAAGCTGCGCCGCGATTTGAGCGTGCAGAAATTATTCAACAAGGAAATTACCTCGCAGATCAGCATCACCGACAAAGATATTTCGGACTTCTACAACGCCAACAAGGCGAGTTTCAACCTCTCTGAGCCGCAGATTCACATGGCGCAGATCCTGGTGACGCCCAACGCCGATCCCAACGTGCACAATCTGAAAAACGACAAGGCGACCGACGACGCGAGCGCGCTGAAGAAGACCGAGGGCATCCTGGCGCGCATTCAACAGGGCGACGATTTCGCGATGCTGGCGCAGAATTATTCGGAAGATCCCAATTCCACGCAGAACGGCGGCGATTTGGGATTCATTCCGGAATCGTCGCTGGAGCAAGCCAATGCCGAGCTGCGCAAGACAGTGATGGCGCTGAGTCCCGGCCAGACCACGGGGGTTTTACGCACGCAGAACGGCTATCGCATCTTCAAAGTGATTAGCCGCGAGCCGGCGGGCCAGCGCGAACTGAGCGACCCGAAAGTGCAGCAGACCATCCGGGAGACGCTGATTAACCGCAAGGACCAGTTGCTGAAGGCGGCGTATTACGAAATGGCGCGCAACGAAGCGAAGGTGGTTGATTATTTCGCGAACCGGATCATCGGGAATCACCAGAAGAAGTAGCGGCGGCGGCCTTCATTGCGCCGGGGTTTTTTCCAACTGCTGCTTGGCCCACGCGCGCGCCGGGTTCAACTCGATCGCTTTTTGAAACGCCTTGCGCGCCTCCGCATTCTTATTCTGCTTGCGCAACGCCAGGCCGAGCCAGAGCTGCGCCTCGGCCGATTGCGGATCGAGTTCGGCCGCTTTTAGAAAATCCTTCACCGCGAGATCGTAGCCGCCGCCCAGGCCCTGCGGCAGATAATAATAGCCGACGCCGTGGGCCAGATAATTGACCGAGGCTTTCGGGTCGAGCTGCACTGCCTTATTCACCTCGTCCTGCGCGCAGTGGCCGTATTTCAGGCCTTGCAGACCGCCGGCGGAAATCGCCTGTCCGCAAAGGGTGCCCAGCAGGCGATGATACTCGGCCGAGTCTCCTTTGAGCGCGACCGCTTTTTTCGCCGCGTCAATCCCTGCCTCGGCAGCGTTATGCGCGGCGTTCTTGTCATGAACCTCGATCGCAACTTCCGCCACGTAGGATTCAGCCAGGGCGAGTTTGTATTGCGCCGCGGCGTCGTTCGTTTTCGTTTGCGCCGCGCTCGAAGCTTGCGCGGCCAGGCGGTCGAGGGTCGGGCGATCCTGCGCATCACGCGCTTTTTCCAGATCGGAGTCGCCGGCAGCGGCAAAAACCAAAAGATAAAGTAAGAGACCAGACATCCATCTCTATTCTATCGCGACGCCCACCTGTTCCAGATGGTGCTTCAGATGGCGCACGTAATCGATCATCACGTATTCGAGCGACACTGGATCGTCGGCGCCGATCCGAATGGCCGTTTGAAGCCGGTCCGGGTCAACATGCAGCATCAGATGTAGCAGGTGCCGGTTGTAGGCCAGCCAGAATTGAACAAGGTCGTTCCAGTCGCGATCCTGAAACCGTTCGGTCTCGACCCACCGTTCCTGCTCATAGCCCGGCGTCGAGAGTTCGCTTTGGAGCTGTCCCCGGACAAAACGTTGGTGATTGTTCGCGGCTGAATCGAGCAGATGGCCGAGAATCTGTTTTCTCGACCAATGCCCGTCGATGCGGCTGGCGGGATCGGCGAGTTGGGGAAGCTTCTCGGCAGCGTGGTCGAGAAGCGTCGAGAATTGCGCGATGGCAGATCGGAGGGCGTCCATAATCTATTCTATTGGTGATGCGAATGGCGGTGGTTGGTCTCGGATTCATGGGCGGAGTGCACCGGAAGGCGATCGCGTCCGCGCCCGGGGTCGAATTGGCCGCGGTGGTGAGCTCGCGCGCGGCTGTGGATTCCGCAAAGCATTATAAGACGCTGGACGAAGCGCTGGCCGATCCTGAAATCGACGCGGTGGATTTATGCCTGCCGACGGATCTGCACGAATCGGCCACTATCGCGGCTCTGCGTAAAGGCAAGCATGTGCTGGTCGAGAAACCGATGGCGCTGAGCGTGGAATCGTGCCGGCGCATGATCGACGAAGCGGAGCGCGCACAGCGGATGTTGATGGTCGCGCACGTGTTGCGGTTCCTGCCGGCGTACCGCGCGCTACAGAACGCGATCGACGCCGGGGAACTGGGCCGGATCCACTTCGCGCAACTTCGCCGGCGGTGCGCGCAGCCGGGCTGGTCCGGCTGGATCACCGATAAATCGCGCAGTGGCGGAGGCGCGTTCGATCTGCTGATTCACGACATCGACATGGCGCTGCGGCTCTTCGGCCGGCCGTCGGCGATTTCGGCCACGGGATATGAGAATGCGGCGGCTGGAGTCGACACCATCTCAGCGCGGCTTTTTTACGACGGCTTCGTGGCCGAAATCAGCGGAGGATGGATGTTTCCGGGCGCGTTTCCGTTCGCGATGGAATTTTGCGTGCTCGGGAGTAACGGCGTTCTCGAGTTCAATTCGGAATCGAGGCCGCTGAAGCGCTACGGCAGCGGGGACGAAGTGCCGCTCGAATCCATGGATGGCTACGCGGCGCAGATTGCGTATTTTGCGGAGTGCTGCAGGACCGGGGAGCAGCCTGCTTTATGCACGCCGGCAAGCTCGGCGGAGTCGGTTCGGCTGGCGCTGGCGATTTTTGACGCACGATCGAAGAACGGGGAAAGGATCGTATGGAAATAGGGGTCATGTTTTGGGCCGGCCGCGACAGTCTGGCCGAGCTTCGCCGATTGGGCGTTCAATCGGGGCAGTTGGGAGTCGGCGGAGATGTGCCGTTGACGTCGGCCGCGGCGGTCGAATGGCGGGAGGCCATTGCGGAGGCGGGCTTTTCCATCGCCACGGTGGTTTGCGCCTACACCGGAGAGGATTACGCCGACATTCCGACCGTGCAGCGAACCGTCGGTTTCATCCCGCAAGCGACGCGCGAAGCGAGGGAACAGCGGACCCTCGATGCGTGCGACTTCGCGGCGGCGTTGGGCGTGAAGAGCATCGCCTGTCACATCGGATTCGTGCCCGCGGATCATTCCGATCCCGATTACCTCGCGGTTCGCGGCATGGTTCGCAGGATTTGCGACCGCGCGGAGGAGCATGGGCAGACCTTTGCGCTCGAGACGGGGCAGGAACCGGCGGAGACGCTGCTGCACTTTCTTGATGACGCGGCGTGCCCCAACCTCAAGGTCAATTTCGACCCGGCCAACATGATTCTCTACGGCTCGGGCGATCCTATCGAAGCGTTCGGGATGCTGGCGCCGTACGTCGTTTCGGTGCATGCCAAGGATGGCGATGGGCCGCCCGCGGATAAACCCGGCTCGCTCGGAACCGAACGGCCGTTAGGACAGGGAGCCGTCGGGATTCCGCGCTTCGTCCAAGCGTTGAAGCGCGCGGGCGTTGAAGGATCGATCAACGTCGAGCGGGAGATCGAGGATCAGGCGCAGCGGCTCGCCGAAATCGGGATGGCCGTGCGGCTGCTGAAGAGTCTAGGCGTGTGACGCTTTCTACGTGAGTAAACCGCTCCCGATGGTCGCGGCTCTTTAGCGCTTGGAGCCGCGACCTTCGGGAGCGGTCGGTTACGACGCCGCACGGTACGTGCCCAGGACGCGCAAAAAATCGGCCAGTTCTTCCAAGTGGCCCAGCGCTTTCTGCACCGCCGGATCACTGCTCCGCCCCAGCAGATCGAGATAAAACAGATACTCCCAGGGCTTTCCGCGCAAGGGTCGCGACTCGATCTTCACCAGATTCAGATCGCGCAGCGCCAGCGCGCTCAGTGCCCGGAACAATGCGCCGGGAATATTCTTGGTTGAAAATACCAGCGATGTTTTCCAGGAATTCTTCGCCGCCCCGCGCAACGTGCGCGGCTTCGATCCGCGCGGCTCGAGAAGAAAAAATCGAGTGAAATTCTGGCGATCGTCCTCGATCTCGCGACGCAGAATCTTGCCTCCGTAGATCTTCGCCGCCAGTTCCGAGGCGATCGCCGCCGCGTCCGCCGGCCGCTCCTTCATGATCATCTTGACGCTGCCCGCGGTGTCGTAGAAGGTTACGCGTTCGACGCGCTTATGGTGCCGGAAAAAATCGAGGCACTGGTTCAACGCCACCGGATGCGAATACACTTTGCGCAGCCGTTCAAACTTCACGCCGGGCGGCGCAATCAGATTATGCACGATGCGCACGTTGGTTTCCGCGGTGATTTCGAAATCGTAACGCAGCAGCAGATCGTAGTTTTCATGAACGCTGCCGTGCAGCGTATTTTCGATCGGCAGGACCGCGGCGCTCACTTTTTTTCCGCGCAGCGCGGCGAAGACTTCATCGAAGCGCTGGTAAGGCGCCGGCTCAGCCCGCGGTCCCAGAAGCTGCCGGATCGCCTGCTGGCTGAAGGCGCCCAATTCACCTTGAAAGGCCACTCTCATTTGCCCGGCCCGTCCCATCGCTTGGCGCCCGGCGACGGGACGCCCAGCAGGTCCATCACCCGGTCGACGCTATGATCCACCACTTCGCCTACGCTTTGCGGCATATGGTAAAAACCAGGGACCGGCGGCGCCAGAATCGCGCCCATTTCCGCGAGCGCCGTCATCGACCGGAGATGGCCCAGGTGCAGAGGCGACTCGCGCACCATCAGGATCAGCTTCCTGCGCTCCTTCAAAATAACGTCGGCCGCGCGAATCATCAGGTTGCTGCTGATGCCGCCGGCAATCGCCGACATGGTATGAATGGAGCAGGGAGCGATCACCATTCCATCCGTCGGGAACGAACCGCTGGCCAGACGACAACCTATATCTTCCACCGGGTAGGTGACGTCGGCCAAGGCCTTAAAATCGGCCGCCGTTTTGTGCATTTCCAGAAAAGCCGTCCGCTCGCCGGAGCGTGAAAGGATCAAATGAATCTCCATTTCGGCGACGGCGCGCAGTTTTTCGAGTAAACGCCACCCGTAAATACTACCGCTTGCACCAGTTACGCCGACGATGATGCGCAAATGAACTCCTGTTTCGGAATGTGAAGAAGCCAAAATTACAACATCTGTGGATTTCTTTGTTCTGAATTCAGAACAGAGACGCGCAATAATGCTTGCTCTCTCGAGCGAGCCGCCGTTATACTTTTAATCGGGCCCCGGATCACACTCCGGCGTCGGGTAACTTTGTTGAACATGGGGCGTCCGGATACACACAACACACTCTATCATGGAGGAACCGGGTCAGAAACTCAAGAGGATACGGGAGCGGCTGCGCCTCCGTTTCCGCGACGTGGAAGAAGCGAGCGCCCGCATCGCAGCTCTGCATTCGGATGACGAGTTCATCGTCGCCCTAAGCCGTCTGGCAGATATTGAAAACAAAGGGACAATGCCGTCGGCATACCGGCTCTACTCGCTCTGCGCGATCTATCGCCTCGAAATGTCCGAAGTCCTCGGCTGGTACGGGGTGTCCATGTCGACGTTGCCCGCCGACGCTGCCGTCATCCAGCATACCCAGACCCACACCATCAATTTTCACGCCGAAGAGGGCGGAATCCAGATGCCGATTTCGCTCGATCCAGGCATCGACCTCAGTCGAACGGTGTTTCTCAGCCGGTTCATCCAGCGCTGGGGCACGCTTCCGCTGATGCTCTTCAATAACATCGACTTGCGAAATTTCCGGTATGGGCTGATCGGGACCGAGGATTGGTCGATGTTCCCCATCATCCCGCCTGGTTCGCTCGTGGTGATTGACGACACCAAGCGGCGAATCGTAAATTCCGGGTGGAGTTCTGAGTTCGAGCGCCCTATCTATTTTCTCGAGCATCGCGAGGGCTACATCTGCGGATGGTGCGCCTTGCGAGACGGCACCGTCATCGTGCAGCCTCACCCTTCCTCCCAGTACGACCCCAAATCTTACCGCTATCCCGATGAAATTGAAGTGATTGGGCAAGTCACCCAGGTGGCAATGAGTCTGGACCCCGCTCATCGCCGGCGGAACGCAAGCGGCGCCGGATAGCGTCGCGTTGGAGCAATTGAAGCAGCGTTTCAAGGTCCCGGCAAAACAGCTCGGTCTCCGCTTCCTTGGCCGCGGCGGGCACATAACTGCGATA
>JBEKOZ010000279.1:0-6606 GCA_049521275.1 Bryobacteraceae bacterium
GATTACCGCTGCGACCGCTGGATTCGGCGGCAGCGTATTCATATTCGCGAAGAATCTGGATACGGGCGCGAATTACGGGCTCCGGCCTGACGATCGCGTGCGCACCGCGAGTACGATCAAGCTGCCGATTCTGTGCGCCACCTTTCAAGCGGTGGCGGAAGGACGGTTGAAATGGGCCGATCTGGTCACGCTGCACGAGGCCGACAAGATCTCGGGGTCGGGAGTTCTTGGAGAGTTTTCCGACGGCGTGCAACTACCTCTTGTGGACCTGGCGCACCTGATGATCGTCGTGAGCGACAACACCGCGACCAATCTGGTGATCGATCAAGTGACGGCCGATTACGTCAATCAGCAGATGGACAAGCTGGGGCTGAAGGGGACCAGGTCGATGAGGAAGGTGCGAGGCGACGGAGCGGATCTGAAGGCTGCGAGCGGCTTCAGCAAAGCCGGGCTTGATCCGGCGAATCAGAAATACGGAATTGGGTCGTCCACGCCGCGCGAGATGGTGATGCTGCTCGAACGGATCGAGAAAGGGCAAATCGTCAGCGCCGAGGCTTCCAAAGAAATGCTGAAGATCATGAAGCGCCAGCGCGACAACAACGGCATCGCGCGGCACATGGGGGATTTGGTAGTGGCGAATAAATCCGGCGCGCTCGATCATCTGCGGAGCGACGTGGGGATCGTGTATGCGAAAGGCAACCGGATCGCGATGGCGATTACCTGCGATGACATGCCGAAGATCGACTGGACGTCGGACAACGAGGGGCTGCTGTTGATCTCCAAGATCGCGGAGATTTTGGTCGGGGAGTTAAGATAGGATTTTATGGTTCATGCATTGCGATGTGAGATAGTTGCGAAATAATGGGGTCTATTCCGCAGCCGCAACGCGTTGATCCGCTCCGCGTGCTGCACCTGGTGGCGATGCTCCACAACGGCGGCGCCGAGCGGTGGGTGGTTGACCTTTGTCAGGCGGGCCGCTCCGAGAATATTTCCATGGATATCGCGGTTCTCGATGAGATTCCAGGAATATTCGACAAGAGAGCCCGGGAACGGGGGATTCCCATCTACCATTGTCCCCGCGGCAACAATTCCTTGCAGTTTGTAAGAAACGTCCGGCGGCTGCTGCGGGAACACGGTCCCTACGCCGCGATCCACAGCCACATCCATGCACTCAGTTGTTTTGTAACGTTGGCCGCACGCCTCGAAGGAGTGCCCATTCGCGTCGTCCACTCTCATAACGTTGTTGGGAATTCGTCCGGATCCTGGGGGCGCCGGGGATATCTCGTTCTGGCTCGAGCAATGCTTCGAATGTTCGCGACTGCGGGTTTCGCTCCTTCGTCCGGCTCGCTCGAAGATCTCTTCGGCGAGGATTGGCGAACGGACCCGCGGTGGCGTGTGCTGCCGTACGGCATCGATTTGTCCCCCTTCAGCGCTCCGATCGAGGCGATGTCGACGCGCGCTGCATTCGGAATCCCGCCAGGCGCCCTGGTACTGGGCAGCATCGGCCGGTTGACGGCCGAGAAGAATTCCGAGTTTCTCGTGGATGTGCTATCGTCCGTGCTCCGCCATCGCCCCGATGCTTACCTTTTGCTGGTAGGAGACGGGCCGTTGCGGGGGCAGCTTGAGCGGAAGGCGCGGGGGGGCGGATATGGCGATCGTCTGGTGCTGACAGGTCCGAGGTCCGATGTGCCGGCGCTGCTTCGGAACGTGCCGGACGTATTTGTATTTCCCTCGCCTCCTCCACCACGGGGAAACGAAGCACTTGCGATCGCCGTTGTTGAGGCGCAGGCGGCTGGTTTACCGTGCGTAATCTCGGACGGTATTCCTCCTGAAGCAATCCTGGTTCCGGAGCTGGTCATGCAGATAAAGGCCGATGCCGGCGCGGACAAGTGGGCAGAAGCGGCAATGAAGCAGGCAGGCCTCCGCGATCCCGATGTTGCCCGTAGGGCGCTTGGGCTGATCAAACAGTCGGGACATAATTGTACGGTTAGCGTGAAGTCCTTTGCCGCTCTCTATCGAGGCGCCGCCGTTCCCTAAAGGCTCAGCGTGATTATGACAATAAAAAGCCTCCCGAGCCCGAGGGCTGGGAGGCTTTTTGTAAATCCAGGAAGAACTAATCGCCGAAAGAGCCGACTTCTTCTTCCTTCTTGACGTTCTTCGAAACGGCCGGAGCAGCGGGAGCAATGGCGCTCAGCGGAACGATGCCTTCCACCGGCTTTTCGCCCAGCACGTGCTCGCGGTACATCTTCATCATCTCCGCGTTCTTAGCGTCTTCCTTCATTTTCGCGTCGCGGGCGCGGAACTTTTCTTCCCGAGCCGTCTTAGCGATGCCTTTGTCGTCGAGATCGTGCTGGCGTTCGCGGTTCACATCGTCGGCGCGGAGGACCAGGGAATGCTCCGAGGAAGGCAGCGTGACTTTCTTGCCGCCGGCGATGATTTCGTGGCGGCCCTTGTCTTCGTACCACTTGGTGAGGGTCGCCGTCATGTGCATCTTTTCTACGATGTTTCTCCAACCCACGCCGGTGTTATAGGCGCAGAAGGAAATTTCGCCTTCCTGCGTGGCGTAGGGGATGATGCACTGTTCGGTGCGGCGGAAGTCGTAGTTGAACAGATCCTGGAACCACATGCCGGCGATGAACAGGAAGTTCCAGCGGTCCGCGCGGCGCTTCTGGATGTCCGCGATGGTGCGGTCGCCGGTTACTTTGCCGTAGGCGCCCGTCTGCGATTTCTTCGACATGCCGAAGCACTTGTCGAACTTGGCGATCAGGTCGCTCAGGCGGAAGTGCGTGGGCGCTTCATAAGGATTGTAGTTGCGAAGCAGCGCGAGCGACACGCCGATCACGGAGAGGCGTTTGCCGCGGGCCGCGTCGTTGATGCTGGCCACGTCGCGAGCCAGACGGTCGGCATTGAGGAAGGCCGTTACCGGGCGATATTCCTTGGTTTCCTTGTCGCACATCACGGCCATGCCGACGCCGCAATTGGGATGGCAGCCGCAGCTCAGTTGGCCCCAATCCGCGTTCGGCCCGTGGACCAGATCGGCGAAATCGGAGAAAGTGCTCATGAAGGAGATCGGGAACCAGTCGCGGACGGGTTCGCCGAGGCCGGTCTGATTCTTCACGTCGTGCGCCAGGTTGGCCAGCGTGTAGCGCTGGGCTTGACGGCGCTCGTCGGTGATGGCTTCATCTCGGCCGGTAAAGGAAACCGGCTGAAAGCTGAGGAACGGAATTTTCTTGGGATTGTCGAGCGCGAAGCGGACCACCGCTCCCACTTGCTCGTTGTTCACGCCGTTGATCAGGGTGATCACCGGCACGATGTCGACGCCGGCGCTATAGAGGTTCTCAATGGCGCGCAGTTTCACATCGAACAGATTGCCGACGGCGCGGTGCGAATTGGCTTCATTGCCGATACCGTCGAACTGGAGATAGGCGTAGCGGAGGCCGGCTTCGGCTGCTTGTTTCGCGAATTCAGGCTTCTTGGCGAACTCGATCCCATTGGTCGCGGCCTGGACGCTCTGATAACCGATCTTCCGGCAGTATCTGACGGCGTCTAAAAAGTACGGCGATAGCGTCGGCTCACCGCCCGAGAACTGGACCGAAAGCTGGCGGCGCGGCTTGATCGAAATGGCGTTATCGAGCAGCGTCTTGATCTCTTCCCAGCTCAGTTCATGCACGAAACCCACTTGATTGGCGTCCATGAAGCAGGGATCGCACATCATATTGCAGCGGTTGGTCAGATCGATGGTCAGCACCGATCCGCGGCCGTGGGTGATGGTGCTGGTGCCGTGATCGTGCAGCGTTTCATCGTTGTGGGCGCGGATGTCGCGGCCCGGGAACACGTCCTCGAGGTGCTTGAAGAACGCCGGATCGGTGGACATGACGTCTTCGAATTTGCCATGGATCGGGCATTCCTTGACCATGACGATCTTGCCGTCTTTTTCGATGATTTTGGCTTTGATCTCGCCCGCTTTCTCGTTCTTGAGAATCGCGACCGGCAGTTCGCCGTTGATGATCTTGTTGCGGATGTCCGGGACGCACTTGGGGCACAGCGAATCGGTTTCGCGGGGCCAGCCCAGCTTCGGCTTCTGCTTCTCCCAGCTCTTCAGCAGCGGCTTATCGGACCACTTCGGCGTGAAAGACGCGTTGCGGTTGATGGAATTGAACTTATCAAAGAAGAACCAGGCGGCATTGGCGCCCACAGCGATTGCCTTCTCGACGTGCTTGATCGGCTTTGTCAAAGTACGTTCTCCAGGTTTGGATTGGGCTACGGTTGCAAAGAGCCAGTATAAGAGAGGGCGTTCGGTGAAGCTACATTAATGAAGCGAAGTGCTCCCGGTTGCATTGGACGGCGATCCAGGGACAGTGAACGGTTTGTCGCCCAACCCCTTGCAAGTTAAAGAGATATTGACTGCAAGGGCCGATCCGCCGTTCGGCGTACACGACGAGTGCGCTCGAAACCGTTTTGGTAGGTGAAGCAGGAGCTAAAACCAACGGACGTCGAGCCATAACAGACTTAGCGTTTTGGTTGACAAGCTCCAGGAATGCGATATAATTCACGTGCAACTTAGTTCGTTTTCGGAGGACCAAATGAAGACGCTTGTGTTGGCGCTGACTTGTGTATCCAGCGCTTGGGCCGGTACAGTTACCCTAACGATGGATGAAGTCCCGTTCCAGCCAATCAATGGCTTGGACGTTACCAAAGGTGGCATTATTTTCGGCTTTACGGATACCTCCGGCGCGGATTACAATTCCGCCAACGGCGGACAATTGACCTATGTCCAAGATCCTTCGATCGAAGGCCAGACTGGCGGTGAACTCATCACCGTAACGTTCTCCGTTCCGATTTATTCGCTCTCATTTGGCATGGCCGACAGCATCATGGGAGCCACGGGTTTCGTGCTGGCGTCCGTCAATTTTTACAACGGCGCTAACCTGGTCGGAAACCAGACCTTCGATGCTACTCTTGCCGACCCGTGGGCTGAGGGCGAGTTGGTCTATCCAGGAACTTTCGGGCCCGTAACGAGTATCCAGATCACTCCGAACTCTGGTGAGGCAGAGGCCTTTGGTTTTGACAATCTGTATGTAAACACCGCCCCGACTCCCGAACCATCGACGTTGTTCTCTTCGTTCGGCGGGGCCACAGCGCTAATCTGTCTCGCGCTCTGGAAGCGGCGGAGCATCCGTAGAGGTTTCGGCAAGGCGTAAAGCCGACTCCTCCGCCGCGAGCAAACGAAGCTGATCGTTACCCACCGCCATCAGGCCTTCCTTGTCCTTGAATTGTTGGCTCTTGAGGGGCTATCCTTAACGCTTCGCCCACTTTTGGGCTCGCTAGGAGCACTTCAAGAATGTCCTCGATCGATGTTCCCCTTCAAGACGGTGGTTTTGGCCGCACGTCGCGAAAGGACAACTGGTGGGTTGAGCCGCTGCTGGTTTTTCTGGGCTTCTCCACGTTCATCGTCTATTCCACCTGGGCGGCTTTGCAGAACGCGCATTACACCTTTGGGCCTTATCTTTCTCCGTTCTATTCACCGCTTCTGATGACCCAGAAGCCGGGGTGGTGGCCGGCGTTCATGCCGTTTTCGGCGGCGATGCTGATCCTGTGGGCTCCGGGCGGGTTCCGCTTCACGTGTTATTACTATCGCGGAGCCTATTACAAGGCCTTTTGGGCCGATCCGCCGTCGTGCGCGGTGGGCGAGCCTCGAAAATCGTATTGGGGCGAGCGCAGCTTCCCTCTGATCCTCCAAAACGTCCATCGTTATTTCCTCTATTTAGCGCTCGTTTTCATCGTTATTTTGTCGTACGACGCCATCAAAGCGATGTTCTTCGACGGGCATTTCGGGATTGGCGTCGGGACGCTGGTGATGGTCGTCAACCCGATCCTGCTGGGGTGCTACACGCTGGGATGCCATTCGCTGCGGCATTTGATTGGAGGACGCATTGACGAAATGTCGAAATCGCCGGTGCGCAAACAATCCTACGACTGCGTTTCGTGTCTGAATCGCAGGCACATGATGTGGGCCTGGTTCAGCCTGTTCTGGGTGGGATTCACGGACGTTTATATTAGGCTCTGCTCCATGGGTTTGATTCGGGATTGGAGAATTCTCTAAATGTCCGATTTTCAGATTCACCAATTCGACGTGCTCGTCGTGGGAGCGGGGGGCGCGGGATTGCGGGCCGCGATTGAGGCGTCGGCGGCGGGAGTGAGGGTCGGCGTGGTGACGAAATCGCTGCTGGGCAAGGCGCATACGGTGATGGCCGAAGGCGGGATGGCGGCGGCGATGGGCAACGTCGACGATCGCGACAACTGGCGGGTCCATTTCGCCGACACGATGCGGGGAGGGCAGTATCTGAACAATCCGCGCATGGCGGAGCTGCACGCGAAAGAGGCTCCGGCGCGGGTGCGGGAACTGGAGGCGTGGGGCGCGGTGTTCGATCGCACCAAGGACGGACGCATTTTGCAGCGGAATTTCGGAGGTCACCGCTATCCGAGGCTGGCGCACGTGGGCGACCGCACGGGGCTCGAAATGATCCGCACGTTGCAGGATCACGGCATTCACCAGGGCATCGATTTTCACATGGAGACCACCATCCTGACGCTGTTGAAGGATGG
>JBEKOZ010000280.1:0-6592 GCA_049521275.1 Bryobacteraceae bacterium
GCTTCGCGCACCAGTTGCATCGATACGGGCATCCGCGGCTCGAAACCATGTTCAGCGAGAAATACCCGTGCGCTTCCTTCCACGCCTTGCGGTATCGATCCATGTCGATCAGGTCCCACGCCGGCCAGGGAAGCGCGCCCAGATCCGTGCGCAGCTCCCGCCGCGCGTTGTGCCGGATGCCCGAGGAATCCCGATAAGCAAGTCCTTGAATGGAAGTTCGAGGCCGACCTTCCGCCAGTTCCACCAGCGTCGTTTCCACTTCCCCGATCAGCACCGAATCGAAGCCGGCATTCAGATATTCGAGAACATGATCCGAAGCATCGGAGCCATGCGCGGCGATCGCGACACCTCTCGCGCGAGCCGCGGCAGCCATCGCGAATGCCAGCTCGCGGTTGCGTCCCAGGCACATCTTCGAAAGAAAGTTAAAATCGTCTTCGCAGACAATCGCCATGCGGGGCCGCTGAGTGTCGAGCGCCACCGCGAAACCCTCTTCGGGAGCCTCGAACGTCGCGTCAAACAACCCTACGCTGATGCCGCGCTCCCGCAAGGCCGCCGCCGCCACCAGAGTCTGAAGCGGCGGATACGGCTGCATCTTCTTCACCTGCTTGCGGTCGAAGTAAAGGTGATTGCTGTGAGTGAGCAGAACATCGCAAGGACTGCTCAGCACGTGACCACCTCCGCTTCCAGCATCTGCGCATCGACCTTCGGCTTCGGCGGATCGAAAAATTTATTCGCCGCATCCTTCAGCCGCAGCTCAAACGGGAAGGCGTAAAAATCGTGGTCCAGCCGCCAGCGCGCCGGAAAGCTGATCAGCCGGTGCACCAACTGATTGATCTTTTTCTTGCGCTGCACCCCGATCGGCTTACGGTTGAAGGCAATGCGCATGTACTCGCGCATGGTCTGCACTTCTTCGTGCTTCTTGCCCTTGAGCCACGGCAGCACGGTGTAGCGCGGGAAGAAATCCACCCATCCTTCGAGCGTTTGCGGAACATCGATCCCCAATTCAAACGCCCTCTGCATCACCGGCGCACCCGGATACGGCGTGAAGATGTTCGTCCAGAACTCCGCGCCAGGATATTTGCGGCAAATATCCATCACCAGCCGGATCGATTCACGGCGCTCCGCCCTTCCCTCCCCCGGAAACCCGAAGATCATATTAAAGGAAGGCCGAATCCCCGCCTGCGTCAGCTTGTCGGCCGCCGCGTAAATCGTTTCCAGCTTCTGGAAATCCTTGTTCATCAGGTGCATCACTTTGGGCGAGCCGCTATCGGCGCCCTGCGCAACCTGCGACAGACCGGCCCGGCGCAGCAGCTTCAGCTCTTCCACCGTGAAACGATTGACCAGGTTCGTCGAAGCCTGAATGCTCCAGTCGAATTCGACGCCCCGCCGGACCAATCCTTCGGCAATCCCCACCGCCCGCTCCCGGTCCACCAGGAAGTTGTCGTCCACCACCCACAGCAACTGAAGGTTGTATCGGGAAACCAGGTCCGTCGTTTCTTCCACTACCTGATCCGGATCGAGCGCGTTCCATTTGCGCCCATAAACGCTGTTATTGGTGCAATATGCGCAATCGTAAGGGCACGCCAGGCTGGACGTGTACATCGCCCAGCGGCGTCCGCAAACCCGCTCGTAAGCGTCAAAATCCGCCAGATGATACGCCTTGGGCGGAAGCTCACGAATCGGCTTCAGAGCCCGTGGCGAATTGAATACGATTCGCCCATCCTCTTTATATCCGACTCCGGCGATGCCTTCCATGGAGCCGCCAGCTTCGATTCGCTGGACCACTTCAAGGAATGCCTCTTCGCCCTGTCCTTTCACGACGATATCGATATATTCAGCCGCCAGCGTCTGATGCGGCAAGAGTGACGGATGCCAGCCTCCCAGGACGACAGGTTTATGAGGATAAAGCCGCTTAGCCGCGCGGGCGATTTGCACCGTTTCCTTGATCATCGGCCCGGTGACCAGGGAAACGGCCAGGCAGAGGGCGTCCTCCAGTTCTTCGAGGACGCGCTTCTGGAAATTCGGGGTGATCGTGGAATCGATGATCCGGACCTGATAACCTGCGCGCAACAAAGGGGTTGAGACGGCCAGAATGCCGAGGGGCGCGGTCGCTTCCTGACTCGAAAAGGCGGGGAAGAAAAAGACGACCTTCTTGGCGGGCATATCCAATTCCAAGTATGCTGCCGCCCGGATATGTAGATGATCAGGGGCTGTAAAATCTCTGTAAGATCGCCATAATTACAGGGGTAGCTTTACCATGAAGCGCGCGCCTGTCGTGGTGCTTGCATCCGCCCATAACTCGCCCCCATGATCGATAACCGCCTGTTGAGAAAGGGCTAAACCGAGGCCGACTCCGTTCTTTTTGCCCGAAGTCGCAAAAGGTTGAAATAATCGTGGCAATACCTGCGGAGAAATGCCTGGACCCGAATCCTCCACGCTGACAACCACTGTTGTTTCATAGGCTTCCGCGGAGATATGGAGAGACCCGCCGTCTGGCATCGCATCCAGGGCGTTATCGATCAAGTTGAGAAACACGCGTTCCATGCGCGCCCGTTCAAGCGGAAGCTCGATCTTCTCAGGAACATCGACACGAACCGAAACGGCCTGCGCTTCCGCGGTGGTGACATAAGCATCGCACGCCGCGCTCACGATATCTTTCAACCGGCAGACTTCCGACGGAATGCTTTTGCCGCGACCCACTTCAACTAGCTCTTGCAGTAGCTCCTGGACGTGGCGGGAGGCACGGTAGATATTTCCCGACAGGCGCTGGACCTGCTGTGGAGTCAGGTCGCCGTCGACCAGCATTTCGGCGCCGCCATAGATCGCCGCCAGGGGGTTGCGCAGATCGTGGACGATCGAGGACGACAGGCGGCCGATGGTGAGGATGCGTTCCTGGCGGATTAATTCGTTGCGGGCGTCCTGAATGGAGCCGCACATGGCGTTGAAGGCTTCGGCCAGGCGGCCCAGCTCGTCGGTGCTCGAGACCGGCACGCGGTATTCATAATTGCCGCGGGCAACTTCAGCGGCGCCTCGATCGAGTTCGCGCACCGGTTCGAGAATGCGCCGCGCTCCATAGTAGGTGAGGCCCAGGCCGAGCAGGACGGCGCAGAGCCACAACAAAACGATGTTGCGGCGCAACGCGGCAAGATGCTGGCGGGCGCCTTCAAAGGAACGAAGAATGCGCAACTCGCCGATGGGGTTTCCCTGCACGTCCAGCAAAGGAGTCCCGAGCATGGTGTATTCGACGCCGCCGGCTTCGACACGGGCAGTTGCCGAGGGCGCGGGCACCGCGCTCAAGGTTGACGCGGCGATTTTCCCGTTCGCGAAGAACACGAATTCGCTGCCGCCGGTGGCCTGCTTTAATCGAGCCGCGGCCTGGTTGTCCACGGGATAGCCGGTGACCAGAACGTTGAGGAGTCCGGGCTCGGATCCGGCTTGGACGTAAACCGGCGTCACCGCGACTTGATAAAGGCGGCCGCTCGAGACGTAAAATCCGGAAGCTGGTTGGGGAAAGCGCGACGCGGCCTGACGCACGAGCGGCAGGTCCACCAGAAGAGAGCTGTCACCTAGAAGAGGGCCGTCAGGGGCTCCGCCGAGCGAGGCGATTACGCGGCCGCGCGGATCGGTGACCAGAAAGATGGCGTCTTCGCGCGAAATTTTGTCCCATAGCTCTTTCGCCTGGTCGCGAATGGTGGCGGCGTCGCCGGTGGAGAATGCGGAGCGCACATCGGACATACGGCTGATGACCAGGCTGACGGAGGCGAGCATATCCGCGCGATCGCGCCATAAGGAATCGTAGGCGTGGAAGCTGGCGCGCACTTCTTCATCCAGGCTGGCGGTGGTGGCGCGGGTGGCGTTGTCCTGCACGATCCAGCCGATGACGCCGAACAGGAGCGTTACGGCGATGGAGGTGGAGAGGAGAATTCTCCAAAGGAGGGAGACTCGGAAGAGGCGGTGCGCAAGGGCGGTTAGCATGGTCCGTCCTGACGGCAGCGCAGGAAGCAGAGCCGCCTTGAAGGCGGCTGCAGCCAAAAATGGCCGCCCCACAAGACAGATAATTCGAAGCGCAGCAACTGGTTATTCCTTTTTTGCGGCGGGATAAATAGAATTATCGTCCGATTGGGGCGGGTAGACGCGGCCGTATTTATTGTTGTGGGGCATCTGGAGAAAGCCGGCTTCTGAAATCACGATCGGCGGGAGCGATAGCGGCTGATCGACTACGATGCGGCGGGCGAGAGCGGTCAACGTCGCCTCGGTGGCGCGCTCATGAAAAACGGTCAGGCGATACTCGCCCGGCGGGACGGTGGGGATCTGAAATGTGCCATCGCGAGTGGTGGTCGCGAAATAGGGAGTCGGCAGCACGACGATCACGGCGCTCATGGAAGAGTGAATGTTGCAGAAGACACGGACGATTCCTTCGCGGGAAAAGCGGACCGACCTGGTGGAGCCGGGCGCATACAAGCCCAGGTCGAATAACTGGCCGTTATAGCTGGAAAAGGCGTTATGAAAAATGGGGTCGTCATTGGGGAAGTCGACGTAGGTTCCCGCGGCGATGGCGAGGACGTGCGGGGAGAACATTTTATCCTTCTGAAGCATGGTCACGTGCGCGTCGGCGACGCGGCTGACAGGTTTGACGGGAGATTGCGGTTCGAGGGAGATGACTACGCCTGAATAATCGAGTTTCTTGCGGACGGAGGACTCGCGGGAGTCGCGGAGTTCGACTTTTCCGGTGATTTGCGCGGGGAGAAGTGAAAACACGCCGGGCGTCGATAGGAGTATCGATGTGAGTAACGACGCTGCACGCAGGAGTGCGTGCGCCACGCGGGGCTTAAAAGAGGTAGCCCAGGGACAGGTCATAGTGGTTATTCAATCTTGACGGTAACAGGAAATAATTTGTCCGCACCTGGGAAACTTCGGCGCCCAGCAACACATTCGATCCCAGCCGGTAGATGGCGTTGACGCCGTACATCCGGTTGGTGTGGATATCGCCGCTCAACAGGTCCGCGAGGCGGTCGTTTTCCTCGCCGGCGAAGAGATTAAAAGTCAGGCGCCTGGTGGCGAGGTAGGACAACTGCATCCAACCGCCGTTGGCTCCGATGGAGACGGCCTGCACATCGTTGAAGATGCTGAAACCCTGGCGCAGGCCGCCGAGGCCGGCTGCGTTTTCGCCGGTGTAAAACATTCCCGTGAATTGGATCTTCGACACCGGCTGAATGAGCCAATCGAGGGTGGCGAGGCGCGAGGGAATGGAGAATCCTCCGGCATGGGTGATGCTTTCGTGAAAGCCGGGGGCGATTTCGATGCGGGCTCCTTCGCCGAACTTGCGCCAGAAATTGAAGCGTCCTTCTATCGCCGGGCGAGGAGTGGACAAAGAGCCGTATTCGTCGCCGCCTTCTCCACTGCGGGCAGCGTAAGACGGTTCGCTGGTTTCATAAATGCCGGCTTGGGCGGTGAGTCCGGCTTGCTGGCCGAAAGCGAAGCGCTGTTCGACGCGGACCTGGGGCGACCAGAGCCACAGATTGCCGGCGTAGCTGAGAGGCGGCACGGCTACCTGCGCCAGAGAGTTGGGCTCGCGAGGAGAGATGATCGGCTTGTCCTGGCCGGCGACGATGGTGGTGTTTTTCCAATCGATCTGGACGGTCGCGGTGCGGAGGCGTATCAAGTGGTCCAGAGAGCTGGACGGCGAGCCGCCCCAAGCGTCGACATACGCTGATCCGCTGACCTGGCCGCCGCCCAGAACCTGGGGACCTTGGAATTTCAGGCCGAATATACTCTGGCCGAGCGTGGCGCCGGTGGAGGAGCTGTCGCCTTGGGCGGCGATGACGGGATACTCCGCGCCGCCGTTGGCGCGGCCGTTGAGGAAGGCATTGAACAGCAGCATGCCGGTGACGGCGATGGGAAGTTTTTGGGAGGCCTCGACTTTGCTCTGGGCCTGTTCGGCGATGCGTTGCTCATTCACATCGACTCGCTCGGCGAGGGGCGGTGGCGGCGGGGTTTCCGCGGGCGCGGGTGGAGAAACAGCGGCGGGCGGAGCGATGGTTCGGGAGGCGGCCAGTTCCGTGCGCAGCGCGCGCACTTCTTCGGCGAGGCGCTTATTCTCCTGCTCGATGCGTTCCAGGCGATCGAGAATCTGCTGGAAGTCGGATTGCTGCGCGAGCAGGAGCGAAGGGGCAACAAACAAGGCGACGGATAAAATACTACGGGACATTGATGAGTTCCTCGAGTCTTTGGCGTACCTGCGAAGGCGAGTACGGTTTCGGGAAATAGGCGCTTGCGCCCAGGTTTACCACGCGTTCCAATGTGCGGGGATCGCTATCTCCGCTGATGACCATTATCGGCATGCCGGAGCCGTGCGCGCGGACTGCCGCGATGAGTTGAAAGCCGTCCATTCGAGGCAGATTGAGATCCGTGACCAGGGCGCTGATCTCATTTGAGGCGAGGCAGGCGAGGGCCTCTTCGGCGGTAGCGACGGAACGGACGGCGATACCGGGGAGTTGGAGGAGAGCCATTTCGAGGACATCGCGGCCGGCTTCGGTGTCCTCGACGATCAGAATGGTGCGGGGCATGGGGGAGGGGTTGCGGGTGGTGGCAC
>JBEKOZ010000281.1:0-6580 GCA_049521275.1 Bryobacteraceae bacterium
CCATAATCGCGAGTCTTGTGCTGGTGAAACCCGGCGCGACAGACGGCCGGTTGTTCATCGCGGGTCTGATCTATGGTCTGGCGTTCCTGATGAAGCAGCCGGGAATCTGCTTCGCGGTTTGCGGCGCACTATACGTGGCGTGGGGCGAGCGCCCGATCAAGCGGTTGGCCGGTTTTGGTATCGGCGTGGTTCTGCCCTACCTGTTGCTATGCCTCGCACTGTGGAAGGCCGGCGTCTTCGGCCGCTTCTGGTTCTGGACGGTGACTCTCTCAGCCGCGTATGTCCGTCAATTTTCACTCCCTCTGCGCGTCGAATACTTCAAACTGAGCATCGGACACGTTGTAGGTCCGAACCTCTTTTTGTGGATACTGGCCGGTCTGGGGGTTTCGATGGCCTGCTGGAATCCCGTCACCCGGCGCACCGGACTATGGATCGCCGCACTTTTGCCGTTTTCGTTTCTGGCCGTCGCGATGGGTGGTGTTTTCAATCCTCACTACTACATTCTGATGTTCCCGGCGCTCGCACTCGCAAACGGCGCCTGGGCGGCATCGGAACGGAGGGGCGCGGGCCCACTCGTCTGGTTATTCGCGCTGGCGTGCCTGTACTCGGTGTACAGCCAGCGCGCTTACTTATTCAGCATGACTCCTTATGAGTTTTCGAGCACCACGTATGGTCTGAATCCCTTTCCCGAAGCGGTCGAAATCGCGGACTATATCCGGTCCCATTCCGATCCACACACGCGCATTGCCGTACTCGGGTCCGAGGCCGAGATTTACTTTTACGCCCGCCGCCAGGCTGCCACCGGATACCTGTTCACCTACGGTCTCATGGAAACGCACCGATACGCTGAGCGTTCTCAGGGGGAGATGATCGGGGAGATCCTCGCGTCCCGGCCTGAGTACATCGTCTTCGCCGGCGTCCCGACCTCCTGGCTGGCGAGGCCCAATTCGTCGCAAGCGATTTTCTATTGGTTGAAGGATTACCTTCAACAATACGAAACCGTGGGGGCGGTCGAAATCCGCCGGGGAGAGCGTTCCCAATATACCTGGGGCCCCGAAGCCGCTGATTTCAAGCCTGGGAATACCGCTTACCTGTTGGTTTACCGCCGCAAATCGTCTTAAGACGAACAAACGTTACCAAGTTTTCGTTATGACCAGCAGATGGAAACCTACGACTGGGCCTGGGTGGAGACGCAAGTAGATCAGACTGCGGAAGTTTGGCACGAGAGCGCGGGCGTATCGGCGCCACCCGCGCGACGGTACAGCCTGGAAGAGCAGCGAGCAAACGAAGCCGCCTACGATGAAGCGCTTTTGGAGGTAGAGGAGGCCTTACGGCCGCCGCCCATAACCGGCAAGGAACAAACCCGCGCTCAAGACCGGATTACCGCCTCGTTCGCGCGTTTCTCCGCCAACGCTCTGGGCCTGGACCCGGCAGCGGCCGAGTTGCTCACCAACGGATTCCTGCCCGTCGGCACATCGCTGGCTCGATGGGCGCGCCGGTTCGACCCCGATTTGAGTATGGCCGGCATCATCCAGGCGGCGCGCAATGCCTGGACCGCTTGTGGTTTGCAACCTCTCCTGGGCGTTCCTCTAGCCCTGACGCCCTCCATACTCGGATACAGCTTGCTCTACCCCTATAGCGACAATCTTCTCGATGACGAGGATATTTCGAGCGACACAAAGCTGAGATTCAGTCACCGCTTTCGCCGGCAGTTGCTGGGCGAAAAGCTGCCGGCCGAAGATCCTCGGGAACGCAGCATGTGGGCCCTGATCGCTTTGGTGGAGGCGCAATATCCGCGGGCCCTCTATCCAAATGTTTTTGAATGTTTACTGGCGATCCATCGGGCGCAGGAACGGAGCGTGGCCCAAGTACATCGCGGCCAATCCTATTCCGATGCCGAGTGTTTGCGAGTGAGTTGTGCCAAAGGAGGAAGTTCGGTATTGGCGGACGCGTGCCTCGCTTATGGCTCCTTGACGAATCAGGAAAGCCGGTTCGCATTTGAGTGGGGTGTGCTGTTGCAATTGGGAGACGATTTGCAGGATGTGCGTGAGGATCTACGGCGCCGGTCCATGACCCTGTTCTCTCGCACGGCGGCCGCGGGCCGGCCGCTCGATGGGCTCACCATTCAGCTCTTGAGGTTCAGTCAGCATGTGGGGAACAGCATGGGAGAGCTTCCCGGAGGCTCGGCGATTTTCAAAGCACTGCTGGCGATGAGCTGGAGATCGCTCATCATCGGGGCTGTGGCGGATTCCGGCGAATATTTTTCGGCGGCTTTTTTACGCGAAGCAGAACAGTTTTCTCCATTCCGGTTTGATTTTCTCCGGACTCGGAAGGATCGATTGGCGAGCCGCCAGGGTCTCCACGCTAAACTGTTCGGCGCGCTCCTGAAGTCCAGCCAGGATTTCGACGACGGTTTGCCATCACCACTTCAGGGGACCAATTTGCATTTTTCAGAAGTCGGATAAGATGGTTCCACGATTTTGGAGCATTCCATGCGAATCGCCTATCTTCCGCTTCTCTTCGCCCCGCTCGTCCCCATCGCCTCCGCGCAGCTCTCGAACGGCGGCTTCGAATCCGCTGAAATTGCCTCGGGCTGGAATCGCGCGCCGTCTGACGCGCCGGCCGGGTTGTCGATCCAGCTCGACACAGCCAACCATCGGGAAGGGCGGCAATCCGTGCTCATCACCGCGGACCGTCCCTCCAGCTTCAGCCTGTATCAGAAAGTCTTCTTGCCTGTCGGGACGCTGTGGCGGGCGAGTGCCTGGGTCTTTATTGGCCAGGATGCCAAGACGGCGGCCCTGCGCGTCGAGACTCCGGCGGGGGATCAAGGCGCAAGCCAACCGGCCGGACCAGAATGGCAGCAGGTCCAGGTTCTCTTCCGCGTGCCGTCGCCCGGCTGGATCCGTCTCCGCCTGATCGCCTTCGATCATTCGAGCGGCAAAGTCTGGTTCGACGACGCGCGCCTCGAGTCCGTGGATGAAAATACAGAACGAACCCAAGAAATCGAGATCTCCTCTGCTCGCATCAGCTTACGGCCGATCGATCTGAAGCAGGGCGGCCAATTTATCGAGCCTCTCTGCCGCCTACTCTCCTCCATGATAGCACAGCAAATTGACTCCACCAGCTTCGAGGAAGAGCCTGCCTGGAGGCCGAGCTACAAGCGGGAGATCGACAAGCCCTATCGTCCCTGGTATCCGGACGGGGCCGTCCATCTGGCCACGTATTCGCTCGATTCGCACGATCCTTTCAACGGCAAGCGTTCGCAGAAGATCGAGCTTCCGGCCGCTCACTCCTGGGCGGGAATCTCCCAGGACGGCTTTTACCTCGAGCAAGGACATCGCTACCGGCTGCGGCTGCACTTGAGGAGCGAAGGAAATGTGGAAGTGCGTGCCACGCTGCACGGCGACGGAGGGGGTATCGCGGAACCAGTCTCACTCGGCTCAGGTTCCACCACCTGGAAAGGCGCTGATGTGCTGCTGGCAGCGCGCAAGTCCTCGGCCAACGGAACGCTGACCATTGAATTCCGCGGCCCGGGGACGCTGTGGCTGGATCGAATCTATCTGATCGACGAAAAGGCGGTGCTGGGCATCTGGAGACCCGATGTGGTGGAAGCTCTGGCTGCGATGAATCCGGGAGTGATCCGCTTCGGGGGCAGCACTCTCGAAGTCTTCGAGTGGGACAAGTGCCTGGGCAATTGGGACCAGCGCGTGCCCTACGCAACCGAGCCATGGGGCGGACTCGACCCCAATTTCATTGGCGTGGAGGAGTTCGTCCAGTTGTGCCGCCGCGTGAAAGCGGAGCCGCTGATTTGCGTGCGATGGACCGGCAAGAAGCCCTCTGACGCAGCCGCGGAGGTCGAATATTTCAATGGCGGACCGGACACCACTTGGGGACGCGTGCGGAGTCAAAACGGGCATCCGGAGCCGTATCGGGTCAAGTACTGGCAAATCGGCAATGAGATCGGCGGGGTAGCCTATGATGCGTCGGTCAAAGCGTTCGCCGAGGCCATGCGGCAAGCCGATCCGGCAATCAAGGTTCTGTCTTCTTTTCCCTCCGCCGATACCTTGAAGCTGGGCGGAGGATACCTCGACTATCTTTGCCCGCATCACTATGACGCAGGCGACCTGGTCTCTGAGGAGCGCAGCTTCCAGGAACTTCGGGATCAGATCGCCCAATACTCGGGCGGCAAGGACGTGCGCGTGGCCGTCACGGAATGGAACACCACGGCCGGCCAGATGGGCCTCACCCGCGGCATGTTGTTGACGCTTGGCAACGCTTTGAGTTGCTCACGCTATCAGAATCTGATGCATCGCTACAGCAATCTGGTGGAAATCGCCATCCGTTCGAACCTTTCAGACAGTTTCGGCTCCGGCGTGATTCAACCGGGACCCGGGTGGCTGTACCGCTCGCCGACCTACTACTCCCAGACCTTATATCAACGCGCCGCGGGCACCTTTCCACTTCAAGTCGTCCGGCAAAGCGATTTGACGCAGCACCACCTTGACGAACCCGACCTCAGTGCGACTATTAGCGCGGATGGATCGACGCTGCGCATTTACGCCGTGAACTCCACTCAGGGGAAGCGCAAGGTGCGCATCAGCCTGAAAGGCTTTGCCGGCCAGATCGCGGGCGCTCGGGTATTCAAGCTAGCCGACGGCCAGCGTGCCGGCGACTCCGAGGCCATGAACACTCACGACGATCCGAATCGGGTTTCCCTCACCGTCATCGACGCCCCGATCAACGGAAGCCTGATCGAATATGCCTTCGAGCCGCTGACGGTGACTTTGCTCGAGTGCCGCTTGCGGAGACCTTAGACGTAGACTGCTGTTGGGGACCGCCGATTTTGGCGGCAGCCGTCCTTCAGGCGGCTTTCGTGGTCCGCAACAAGCCTGCTGAAAGCAGGCTGCCGCCAAAATTGGCTGCCCCACCCAACGAAGACCCAGAAACCGCTCTAGCGCGCAGTTTTTTCGCGCACGATCATTGCTCGCCATTTCCATTGACGCTCGATCCCCACGCGGCCGAGCTTCCCCACGCTGCGGAACTTCCCCAAGCGGCGGAACTTCCCCACGCAGCCGAAGAACCCCACGCGGCCGACGAGCCCCACGCGGCGGAACTACCCCACGCCGCGGACGTTCCGCTGAGGGACTGAACCACTCCGCCTCCCCAAACATTGGTGGGACTCCACAAACTGTTATTCCAACCGGCGCCCGGCGGATTCACTAGGATCGCAAGCGAGAGCAATTGGTTGTAGATGGCGGTCGGCGATAGCGCCACGCCTGGAAAAACCTCCGAGTTACTCAAAGCCGCGGCGATGTCCAGATATCCGGCGCCTACCGTGAAGATGTCGTAAAAATCGGTATAGGCAACTCCACTGTCCACCACCGTGCTTTCAACCGGAAACGTCTTGTAAGCGGTCTTCATCAGCCGCGCTTTCACCGTGTCCGGCGAAAGCGACGGATTCTGCTGCAACAGGATCGCGGCCGCTCCACTGACCACCGGTGTCGCCATGCTGGTGCCGCTCAGCTCAAAATACTCGGGCGGCGCGGAATATCCCGGCAGCATGTAATACGACGGAGCCGCCACGTTGCCCGGATAGGTCTGCTCGAGCGTCGACCCCGGCGCGAGGAGCGAAACCACCATGTTCCCCGGCGCCACGATATCCGGCTTTACCTCATCGTCGATCCACGTCGGGCCCCGCGAACTATAGCTCGCGATCAGCGAATTGTTTCGATTCGGACTGCCCTCAGTCTTCATCGCGCCCACCGTGATCGCATTGGGGCTGTTCCCCGGCGACGTGATGGTCGCGTAGCCATTACGGCCCAGATTGCCCGCCGCAATGACGACGACAATTCCTTGTTTATAGGCCGCCGCCACCGCCGCGCAGATCGGGTCCTGCTTATAGCTTTCGAAAATCGGCCGCCCCAGTGACAGGTTCAACACCCGGATGTTGTATTGCGATTTCAGGCTGATCGCCTTGTCGATTCCCGCCAGCACGATGCTGTCCGTGCTCATGCCGTTCGCATCCAGCACGCGCAGGTCGATCAGGTGCGCCCCCGGCGCGACTCCCCGGAAGGTACGCGTGAATTGTGGACCCGTCGACGATGCGCCGCTGCTCGCCACGATGCCCGCCACATGCGTCCCATGCCCGTAATCGTCGTAATTTGGGCTGCTCGCGGAAAAGTTCTGCCGGTAGACGACACGGCCCGCCAGATCGGGATGGGAGTAGATGCCGCTGTCGACGATCGCGACGCCAATCCCCGTGCCCGTGTAACCCGATTGAAACGCTACATCGGCGTTCACCGCTGCCGTCGTCAGGTCGAGCGTTCCCGCAACTTGACGGTCCGGCGAAATATAGAGGACCGATGAATTGTTGGCCAGTGTCTGAATCTGCGACGCAGGCATCGTAGCGGCCAGTGCCGGAACATTGACGAACTGCTGCGTTACGGCTCCTCCCAGGTTTTGAATCAAGTTGAGGAGTCCGCCAAGAAGATCGCCGACCAGGCCCAGAAGGCCGCCGGAATTCGAGTTCGGGCTGTACTGAACGATGATGTTGACCGAACCCGGGTTGCTGCCCAATTGA
>JBEKOZ010000282.1:0-6557 GCA_049521275.1 Bryobacteraceae bacterium
CTACGTGTGCGGGAGCCGCGACCTGATCGACTTTCTGTATCAGCGGGCGCGGCCATTTCTATTCTCGACGTCTCATCCGCCTGCGGTACCCGCCGCCTGCTTAGCCGCCTTCGACATCATGGAGCAGGAGCCGGAAAGGATCGAGCGGCTCTGGACCAACACTCGGTTCTTTCAGGAAGGGCTGCGCGCGAACGGCTTTTCCATCGGGAATAGCCAGACGCCGATTACTCCCATTATGGTCGGCGAAGCGGCCACGGCGCACACATTTTCCCGGGCTCTGTTCGACGAGGGACTCTTCGCCACCGGCATCGGCTTCCCGACCGTCGCGGAGGGAAAAGCGCGGGTACGAACCATCGTCACTGCAACGCATTCGCGCGAGATTCTCGAACGTGCGATCGAGATTCTCACGCGAGTGGCGAAGCGAATGAAAATTGTTTAGAACGTAATTCTTGCGCCGACCTGCACGGCGCGAGGGCCGCCCGATCCAAACACCTGCGTCACGCGCTGTGTCTGGATGCCGAATTCACTGGAACTTGGGTCGAAGGTATATCCACCGTAGTTGGCGTAATTGAATACGTTGAACATCTCGCCGAAAATGGCAAGCTTATATTTCTCGTGATAAGTGAACGTCTTCGTCAACCGGATGTCCTGGGAATTGAACGGACGGCCCAGGTTGAAGTTCGAAGGCAGCGTCAGCGTGGGCATGGTGTGCTGACCGGTGCCATCCAGCTTGCCGGCATAGGTCGAATTCCAGTTGGCCACGGCCGACTCCAGCGCGCCGACGCCACAACTAATGTTCAGGCAATTGAAGGAAAGACCAGGAAGCGGCGTATAACCCGATCCATTGCCGTTGAGATCGATCCCACTGATCGTCGGCATCACCGGGCCCAAACTGGAAGTCGCCGATACCAAGCCGAGGGAGAAGCCCCAGGGCAACTGCACCGTACCCACGATATTCAGGATATTGCGCGGAGCTTGCGGGCCCCACGTCGAATCCCAATTGCCGAGATCCGCGGTGCCGGTCAGGCCCATCTGGCTTTGCAGAGCGTACGACGCGGTGAACTGGAAGCGGTGAGAGAAGCGCTTGTCGACCTTTACCAGCAAGGCCGTATAGGTGCCTCGCGCGCCCTCTTCCCAAAACGTGATGGAACCCGTCGAACACTCCGCGGCCGGATCGTTGGCCTGATTTCCGGTGCAGAGCGGGATCACCGGCGTCTGCACATCGTTGATGTAGCGATTGAACCGGTTCAGATCCTGTGCTCCGTACTGCATGTCCAGGAAGACGCGGCGCACGAAGTCGGCGCTGAGCACCATATCGCGGCGCAATTCCCGCTGAACGCCGATCGACATGTGATACGACTCCTGCACCGGAGCATGCAGCGGATAAAGATCGGCGCCTGACTTGGCAACGGCGATGGGAGTTTCTCCAGCAACCGGTTGAGCGAGGCTGGCCGCGATCGCGGGAGTCTGCGCCGCCTGGATCTGCTCATACTGGCCGAGGGTCAAATTGGTAATGGAATTCGCCGGAATCGCCTGGCCAGGCGCGATCACGAAGTTCTGCGGCAAAAATTGCCCGGTAGCCGCATAATATCCAGCCAGCTCCCCGACGTTATAAATTCCCGCGAACGTGTTGTTGTACCCGGTGTACGGATAAAGGACGCGTCCGTTGCCGACCGGGCCAATCTCCGACCGCTCCTGCAAGCGTTGATACAAATATTGCGTGTCGTAATATTTGCCCGCGCCTCCGCGAATCACGGTCTTGTTGTCGTTGCCTACGTTCCAGGCAAACCCGATCAGCGGCGAAACGTGCACTCCAGGGTCTTTCGTCGCGGCCAGATTGTTGCCGTAAAGCGGCGCAAGGTACGCCGGCTTCGGCATATCCTCGTTGTACAAATTGCTCTCGTACTCTACCGCGACGCCGTAGTTAAACGTAAACTTCGGCGTTATCTTCCAGGTGTCCTGGAAGTAGGCGCGCTGACGCCAGTTCACTCGCGCGATGTTCTCGTTGTACGGTGGAGGCTGCGCCGGGTTGCCGATGCCCACAGCCGACCCCGCGAAGGGCAGATTCAGCAGGTCCGCGTTGGTCGTGATCGTCTTCGGCATGGTCGGGAAAAACAGCGGGATCAACGGTCCCAATCCATATCCGGTGATCGCTTCCGGAGAGAACACTTCGTCGCAGGCCGGGTCGCAATACCCCCAGAATCCGGTGCCGTTGTTGTATTCCGCCAACCCGCCGAACTTCATCCGATGGTTACCCTTCTGCCAGGTCAGGCTGTCTTGCCATGTGAAGCGCCGCAGATCGCGCCCCTGGGTTGCGTTCGATGTGTCGCCGATCTCGAAATTGCTCGAGACGCCCGCGAACGTGATCTGCGGGCCATCCAGACCCAGGCAACCGGAACAGTCCGACGAGTTCGGGAACAGGTTTCGATTGCTCCAGAACGCATAGGTGAACCGGAAATCATTAACCAGCGTCGGCCTGATAGTAGAAGTCACGCCCAATACGCTCTGGTCGCTCCAGTTCGTGTTGACCAGCCAGTTGGAGGGCAGCGTGGCCCCGCCGTTCGGACCGAAGCCCGAGTTTCCGTCATGCGAGTAGCGTGCGAATACAGTGTTGTTCGTATTCAGCCGGTAATCCAGCCTGAAACTTAGCGTTTTGCCGACGTACGGGCTCCCATAATTGCCGGTGAGACCGGCGACAGACGGCAGGTTCGGCACGACGCTGTAGTTCTGCACCTGGTTCATGTATTCATAGTTGAAAAAGAAGAACAGCTTGTCCTTCTTCACCGGTCCACCCACCCAGAATCCGGGATTGCGCCGCGCAAAAAACGGATTGCTCGCGATCGGGTCGCGCACCAGATTGGGATAGGCGGCCATGTTGTGATCGCGGTAGAAAAAGTATCCCGAGCCGTGAAATTGATTGCTGCCGGTGCGCGTCACCACGTTGATGGAACCGACGCTCGTGATATCCGTGGACAGATCGAAGTTCACCGAGGAGACCTGGAACTCCTGCACCACTTCCTGCGAAAAGTTCATCGAGGAGCCGGTCCCCTCAATGATGTCGCGGATGGGCCCGCCGTCGATGCTAATGGCGGTCAGTCCCGAGTCGCCGCCGAGGATCGACACGGAAAACAATGCGTTGTACTGGGACGTTGTTCCGGTTCCCACGGTAACGCCAGGCTCGATCGAGGCAAGCTGCATGTAGCTTCGCCCGTTGAGCGGCAGATCCTGAATCTGCTGCCGCGTCACGACTCCGTCAATCGCATTTTTCTCGTATTCAACCTGGGCAGTGGCTGCTTCAACGTTCACCACCTCAGTGGTTTGCCCAACCGGGAGCCGGATATCGGCAGTGGTGGTAAGTCCCGTCTCTACCGTGGCTTCGCGGACGACCGTGCGGAACCCCTTTACTTCCACTCGAATTTCGTAAACGGCGGCCGGAAGAGCCGGCGCGCTGTAGCTGCCGTCGGCGGAGGTCGTGAGTTCCCGCTCCGCCCCCGTGCCCTTATTTCGTATCTTCACGCTGGCGTTCGGCACCACCGCGCCGCTCTCATCGGCGACGACACCGGCGATCGTCCCCACGGGAGCCTGGGCAAACACCGGGCTGCCAATCGAACAGGCCAGCGCCAATACCACGACGCCGGGCAACGGACAGAGTTGCAGTACACGTTTCATTAAACAAACTCCCCTTCTGCAAACCGAGCAGTAAGTTTCACAAAGCAAAACTACGCAATTGTGACTCAGAGCGCGATGAAGTGTCAATAGGCTCGATATCATAGTTCTGAAAATGTCGGTCGTTGAGGATAAGAACGCCGTTCCTGCACTTAACACTGTACTTGCGATCTAGTAAAGCAAATACGGGCGCCGGCGCTCCTCGAAGGCGCTCAATTCCGCCTCGATCCGCTGCTCGATCGCCCGTGGATCTTCACCGGATTTGATCGAATCGATCACCTTCCGGTTGCCGATCAGCCTGCGGCAGGATTCGACATCCAACCTGCCCGGATACAGTTTGCCCAGCGCATAGGCGACCTCCAGGCCCAGGCGAACCGAAGAAAACTGTTCGCGATTCACGACCACGAAACGAACTCCTTCGAGCGGCCGGTCCTTTAGCGGGGGAACAGCCGGCGTAAAGCGGGTCGCATAGGCTCTCACCCCGGGAATCGACCGCTCATTCAGGAACCTGGCCAACTCCGCGCCATGAATCCATTCCGCGCCGATCTGCTCGAACGGCGAATCCGTCCCGCGGCCCACCGAGTAGCCCTTCGCATATTCGAGCATCGCGAGCCCGAAGTACAGAGTGGCGGCATTCAGGCTGCGCATGTTCGGCGACAGATCGATCCAGCTCAGGCCGGTCGAATCGAACCAGTCGCCGCGCGACCAGTTCTTCATTTTGACGACGTGAAGGTCCGCGTTCCAATGGCGCTCGCCGTTTGCCATCGTCGCCAGTTCGCCCAAAGTCAGGCCGTGCCGGATCGGCATGGCGTAGCACCCGATGAAACTCTGGAGATCGTCGTCCAGCAGCGGACCTTCCACATGGGTCCCCGTAACCGGATTCGGCCGGTCGAGCACGTAGAACGGCAGTTTCGCCTTGGACGCCTCCTCGAGCGCGTAAAGCATGGTGCACGAGTAGGTATAGAATCGCGCCCCGACATCCTGAATGTCGAAAACCAGCGCGTCGACGTTATGAGTCATCTCCGGCGTCAGGCGATAGCGTCCGTTATAATGCAGGCTCCAGACGGGCAGCCCAGTCGCGGCGTCCTTGGCGTCGGCCACGTCTTGCCGGTCTTCTTTCCCGGTGAGTCCATGTTCGGGCGAAAACAGCGTGGTGACCTCGACCCCTGCGTCCCGCATCGCGTCCACGCCGCGGCGCCCGTTCTGATCGAAACCGCTCTGGTTCGTGATCAGCCCGATCCGCTTGCCCTTCAGCGCCGCGAATTTATCCTGCTCCAGCACGTCCAATCCGGTCAGCACGTGATGATTCGGCGCGATCATCCTCCGCACTCCGGCGCCTTCCATCGTCTCGTTGTATCCAACGACGCTGACACCGGGCGCGTCCGCACCGATCGCCGCCGCCGCGATCGTCGCGATCCGGGAGCGCAGCGCCGTGAGGCTTTTCCCCGCCTTCGGATGGACGAAATTCGTCAGAAGAATGACATACGAATTCGTCGCTGGATCAATCCACATCGACGTCCCGGTAAATCCGGTGTGCCCGTAGGAGCCGATCGGAAACAGCTCGCCGCGATTCGACGAGTACGAGGAATCGATGTCCCACCCCAGCCCGCGCAGCACCGGCTGATCGGGCGGCGTCTCGGGCGACGTAAACTTGCGCACCGTCAGCGGCGAAAACACGCGCACCGTATCGCGCGTCCCCATCCCGAGCATCATCTCGGCAAAGCGCGACAAATCTCCCGCCGTCGAAAACAGCCCCGCATGCCCCGCCACGCCGCCCATCAGCCGCGCCCGCGGATCGTGCACCACGCCGCGAAAAGGCTCACCCGTCGCCTCGTCGATCTCCGTCGGCGCAATGCGGGCGCGTAAAGAAACCGGCGGCCTGAACTGCGTATCGACCATCCCCAGCGGCGTAAAAATCTCCTCTCGCGTGAACTCGTCGAGCGGCTTCCCGCTCTTGCGGCGCACAATCTCCCCCATCAGGATGAAGTTGGTGTCGCTGTAGACGAATCGCACGCCCGGCGGATTCTGCGGCTTCTCGATCAGCGCCCGATGAATGCCCGCTTCGTAGCCGCTGAACGGCGGATCAAGATCGAAATCCGGCCTGAATCCGGAAAAATGCGTCATCAGGTCGCGAATCGTGATGTCGCTTTTGCCGCCCTGAAACTCCGGCAGATAATCCGTGACCTTGTCGGACAACCGCAGCTTCCCGTCCTCGAAAATCTTCATCGCCCCGGAAGTGGTCGCGATCACCTTGGTCAACGACGCGAGGTCGAAGATGGTATCGAGAGTCATCGCCTCGCGCGCCGGCACCAGCGCCCGGCTGCCATACGCTTTACGATGCAAAATCTTGCCGTCATGCCCGACCATCAGCACCGCTCCAGGAATCAGTCCATCGCGCACCGCCTCGTCGACCGCGGCATCCAGCGCGGCCGACCCGGAAAACGTCTCCTGCGCCAAACCCAAACCCGCGCACGCAACCAGGAGCAGGGCCCTCATGCCAGCTTCTTCGCAATCCCTTCGAGCAGCGCCGCCAGATCGAAATCCTTTTGCGTGATCCCGCCCGCGTCATGCGTGCTCAAATCCACAGTTACGCGATTGTAGACGTTCGACCACTCCGGATGATGATCCATTTTCTCGATCGCCGGAGCCGCCGTCGCCATCATGCCGAACGCATGCGCAAAATCGGGAAATTTATACTCCCGGTGCAGTTTCCCGGCCGCCACCGACCAGCCAGGCATCTTCTTCACCAACACCCGAACCTCAGCATCATCCATCTTTTTCATCACGCCCGTCTTTTTCATCACGCCCTCCCGTAAATCGGAATCACCGCTCCACTCACATCTCCCGCTTCTCTCGACGCGAGCCACACCAGTGTCTTCGCGATCGACTCC
>JBEKOZ010000283.1:0-6548 GCA_049521275.1 Bryobacteraceae bacterium
GCCGCTTCCGCCAAGCGCCGCGTCGTCAATCGATTTCGAATAGATATAAAGAACGCTCGCGGTAATGCCGTTGTGCAGCCTGCGCCGCAGTTGGACCTGTCCCGCCTCGCGAGTGGAATTGCCGTTGGAAGTCATGTACGCATATCCGGAAAGGCACCCCGGACACGGATTCACGCCTCCGATCGGATAGGTGTTCGGATTGAACTCCTGCACTCCGCGCGTTCCTTTAATCCCCAGATAGGTGGTCGTCAGGATCAGCGCGCCCGGCAGGTCGCGCTGGATCTCCGCCTTCCAGTTCTGCGCGTAGCCGATGCGGAAACGCGGATCGATCCCGAACAGCGTGTTGGAGATGCCGGGAAGCGTCGCAAAGCCGGTCGTGAGCGTTGGTTCAAAGGTGGGATTGGGCACGCTCAAGCTGGTCGAAATCGGAGCCTGCTGATCCATTTGCCCAGCAATCGAGTTATAAACCGAGGTGTTGTAATTCACTCCATAACCCAGGCGAACCACCATCGAGGACGCCGGGAAAGGACGCCAGGAGAGCCCCACGCGCGGCTGGAATCCATGCTTATCGGGCTGGAGCAGCGAATCGGGATACTTCATGCCCGTCAGCGGACCCGTGGGAGCGTACGCCTCCACCGGCTGCGCATTGGAGAAGCCCGGAGCGACGTCCAGGTTCACCAGGCGGCCGCGCAATTCGGTCTCGGGCGATTGATATTCCCAGCGAACTCCCACATTCATCGTCAGGCTCGGGCTGAGCCTCATATCGTCGGTGATGAAGCCGTCGTAGAGCGACCCGCGCAGATACTTGTCCGCGTTCCCGAAGGCCAGGGTGCTGGTAGCGGGAATTCCCAGCAGGAAATCCGCGAAAGCGTTGCCCGTCGCCTCCCCGTCAAACAGGAAGGAGCCGCGCGGGTTCGATTGCCCGATGATGTTGTACTGCTGCCTGGTAAAATCCGCGCCGAACTGGAAATTATGCCGGCCGTGAATCCAAAAGTTGCTGTTGCTGAGTGCGCCGGTCTGGACTCTCCTCTTAGCCTCGTTCGCGTCGCTCAGCCCGTTAATCCCATTTGAAAAACTGAGAGCCGGCGGCCCCCAATTCTGCGGCTGCTGATTATTCCCGGTGATCAGATCGTTGCCCGAAACATTTTCCTTATACGCAAAGTTGGGGGTCAGCGTCATCCCGTAGTGGCTGTAGGTATACCCAAACGTCGAAAACAAGCGGTTGGTGAAGGAGTGACGCCAGAAGGCATTCGTGGTAAGCCCGAGGGAATCGGTGGTGTCGATAAAATCGAGCAGGCTGGTCGTCGCGAGACGCGTGCTCTGAAACGCGAAGCCTCCCCAAATCTGATTCTTGCGATTGATGGTCTTCATCAACCGCGAATTTAAGCTGTCCTGATGCGTGGGATTGACCAGGGCGAGCTGATAGTTGTACTGCGTTCCAGAGAAGTTGGGAGAAGGATAGAGCTTCAGCAGATCCATCGCCTGCGTTACGATGCGATTGGACGGAATCATGTTGTTCGGAAACGCGAGGCCTGTGGTGGGATCGATAATCATGGTGCTGAGCGTGGAGAAATTTCCCATGGCCTGACCCGGCGTCGGCATCAGGCCGGGCGTTGTGTTGGCGACCCGGTTCCGCAACCAGTTGTAGGTTACGAAGAAGTTCGGCGGAGTCACAAACCAACGCCTTATTTTCAGTGGACCCGCCAGCGTCGCCGTCCCCGTGAATTTGTTGTACTCGGGCCGCGGCGTGTCCTGGCCAGTGATCGAATACGGCCGCGCATCGGTCGTCGAATTATCGAGAATGAATCCGATCCCTCCGTTGTACAGGCCCCTGTTGCCCATGCGATTGTTCCCGAACGCGGGATTGGTGGCAAACGGCGAAGCGGCGCCGTTGTTCGAGGTGCCGTTCACCAGGAAGCCGTCTGAAGCGCTCTTGGTCAAATCGTCGCTGGCGGGCGTGTTGCTGTTCGCGGCCGCCGCGGCATTCGATTGCTTCGCCGCATCGGATTGGGACGCGTTCACGTCCGCGCGCTGAAAGCCTCCCGGCGTATTCGCGGCAGGCGGCGGCGCGTTCTTCGATTTCTTGGGCGGCGGTGCGTCACTCGCGGCGGGAGTGGCGGGCGCGCTGATCGCCACTGAAACCGGCGCCTCCGGCTGAGGCCCCGCCGCGGCTTGGATCTGATCGTAAGGAAGCAGTTTCAACTCCCAGTCGGGAATCGCCGCGTCCGCGCCGAGCGTCACTTCCTGCTTGATGGGAACGAAACACAGCATCTCCACCTCGATCGTCCAGACGCCGTCGGGCAGATCGGGAAAGGAATAGCCGCCTTGCTGATTGGTAAGCGCGACGAACTTCTTGTCGCCCTCCGAAGCCGTCACCGTGACCCCGGGCAGCGGCAGGCCGCCGAATACGACCCGCCCGTGACGCTCCGAAGTCGCCGGGCTCTCGATCCACGACGAGGCAGCGGATCCGAACGCGGCGAACCAGAGAATCAGACCCCAGAGCCAATATTTCTTAATTTTCAGACGCTGCCCTTTCTGCACGTAATTGACCCATTGAATTCACCCTGTTTCCGTTTCCGGACGGCCTGGAAATGTGTCCGCGCTTTCACGCCTGTTGCCCTCGCGACTCGGCCAAGACGGGACGTGCCGTATAAGAAAGACGACGGCGACACCGCCGGCGTTCATTCTATTGTCCCCTAATTCTCCACCGGAATTCGTTCCGCACGGTCCACCACCAGGACCTCCACCGGCCCTTTTTTCGACTCCAGCTTCAAGCCCAATTGCTCCTGCACCGCCGTAAAAACCGACGGACCCGCCGGATCCTCCTCCGGCTTCGGCGAAACCTCATTCGCGTAGCGCAAATCGAACTGATAAAACCCGGTGAGGCCCGTCTTATCGAGCACCGGCATCCGGGTCGTACGCGAAAGCAGCGCGGCCAACCGGTTCATCTGCATCCTGTTCGATCGAATCCCGTCGAGCCGCGCCGTCCCGGTAGCCTCACCCGGCCCGACCGTCGATTCCTTCAGCTTCGGCCCGTTTTTCCCGATCACCAGTTCGTAATGCGTCATCTCCCTCTGCTCGAAGTGCAGGGTCATCTGGAACCGCTCCTTGAGCAGCGTCTGGAGCATCAGCCGGAGCTGATCGTCGGGAGTCACCGGCGCGGCCTTTCCCGTGACCTCGAATCGCACCTGCTTGTCCTTGATCCAGTCAGGACCCGCAAGCTGCTCCTCCGTCGTCAACGAATAAGCAAACTTGAGGCAATCGCTCAACGTCGCATTGGAAAGCGTCACGACTCCGTTGAGGATCTTGCCGGTGTTGATGTTAATCACACCGTTCACCTCCGGCCCGCCCATCTTAATCGTAGCGACCTCGAACGCCGGCGCCGGAGCCTGCATGTAGTATGCGTACGCAGGCATTCAGTTCTCCGAAGCCCTCTCTGCCCGCTCGATCACCAGGATCTCCACCGGCGCTTTGGTCGATTCCAATTTCAGCCCGAGCTGTTCCTGCACGGCAGTGAAAATCGACGCTCCTTCCGCGCTGCCCTCGGGTGGTTTCGATCCGTTAATCAGCGGCATGTGCGCCGCATCCGGCATCCATTCCAACTTGAAGTCGAAACCTCCCGCGATCCCCGTCCGGTCAATCACGATGCGCCCTGTTGGACCGACCAGGATATCGACGATTCCGGCCATATGCACATTCTGACCGATGAACACGCTGAAACCCTTCTCGTTCACGTCCAATTCGATCTCCTCCGGGACGCCATCCGCGTTCGCCTTCAGCTTCGGTCCGTTCTTGGCCACCACCAGCGCGTAAACCGGAAGCTCCTTCATCTCGTGCCGGATGGTCATCTGAAACCGATCGTTCAATAACGTCTGTAGCATCCGCCGCCGCTCCGCCTCGCTGATCTCCCGGCCCGCCGTCGCGACGATATCCCAGCGGTCCGTATCGAACCAGGCCGGTCCTCCCGAGATCTGATTATCGTGAACGTCGTACGCGTATCGCACCAGGTCCCGCAAGGTCAGGTTCTCGACAGCCAGCCGCCCGGCCTCGCGATGCCAGCGTTCCCCTCCGCCCGACCGATTCAACTTCACCGATGCAGCTTCAAACGACTGAGCCTGGCAAGAAATCACCGCCGCGACAAGGAGAAAGCGCGTCATTACTATATTATTAGTACGACGACTATCCTATGTCAAGTAATCCATTTCTCGTTTAGACGTCGGAAGGGCCGAAAAAGTCCCCAAACTTTTTTAGCAATCCACCCAGGCGCGCGTCTTCGAGCTCTCCAGCACCTTCTCGAGCAGCCCCATCCCGTGCGCCCCATCGGCGAACGTCGGATACTCGACCGCCGCCGCCGGGTCCGCGACTCTCTTATAAAATCTGCGGAAGTTCTGCTTGTGCGAATCGTCGTAGCCTTCGCTGTGCCCACCCGGCAAATCGGCGAACGCCGCCGCCAGCGGGTACATCAAGGACCCGTCTTTGATCATGAGCTGGTTGGGCGAATTCCTCTGCCCGATCCACAATTCATCGGGACGCTCCTGATTCCACGCCACTCCGCTCTTGGTCCCGTAGATCTCAAACTCGAACCGGTTCTTGCGCCCCGCCGACATCTGGCTCACCGCGAACAAACCCCGCGCGCGATCGCCCATCCGCACCAGCACCGCTCCGAAATCGTCCGTCGTAATCTTCTCGGAATGGTAATCCGTGGGCGCCAGCATCTTGCCGGTAAACGTCTCGACCGCGCCTTTCGGCTTCTTGCGGGTGTGATGGAAGGTTTGCAAATCCGCGCACAGCGCCGTAATTTTCAACCCGGTCACGTGCTGAATCTGGTCCATCCAATGCGACCCGATATCGCCCATCGCCCGCAGCGCGCCGTTTTCATTGGCCTGCGCGCGCCAGTTCCAGTCCGTGTCATAGAGCAGCCAGTCCTGAAAATACGTGCCGTTCACAATGAGGACGTCGCCCAGGTCGCCCGCCTCGATCATGCGCCGCACCTGCTGCACCAGCGGATAGCAGCGCAGATTATGGTTCACGCAATTGGCCAGATTTTTCGCCGCACCCAGCGCCGCCAGCTCTATGGCCTCCGCATAAGTCATCGTGAGCGGCTTCTCGCACAGCACATTCTTGCCCGCCTGGAGCGCGGCCTTCGCCATGGAGTAGTGCAGATAATTCGGCGTACAGATGTGCACCGCGTCGATCTCTTTATCGGCCAGCAATTCCTCCCACCCGGCGGCGCGTGGGACGCCGAACGCGGCGGCAAATTTCTCGGCATCCGCCTGGTCGACGCCGGCCACGGCTACGACCTCCACATTGCCCAAGCGGCGGATCGCCTCGGTATGCACCTTGCCCATAAAGCCGGTGCCGAACATCGCGGTTCTTATTTTGCGCATAGCTTATATTCTATGAAAACACTACGGCCTTGCGAGAATCCGTGCGCGGCCGGGTGACCGCATCACCCGGCCGCCAATGGTTCAGACTGTCTCTTGCGCTAGTCTTAGCGACGCCTTTCGGGCGCCGGCGCTCCACGCATTCGATGCACAGCCTTCTGAAACCCAATGGGTACGGCGATCATCGCTATCCGATCTCCCAGAATATTATCAGGATCGATCCCGAAGCTCTTCCGTCGACCCCATACTTATAGTTGGTAGCCGCAAGGCGTTAACGGCCTCCAGAAGCTCAGCACCATCGCAATACGACATTCCCTCGCGAGGAAAATCGAAGGAGCCTTGTCAGGGCCCCTTCTGATTGGAGAGTACACGAGGGAACGAACGAAGTAATTTCACGCAGAGTCGCAAAGGACGCGGAGGAAAGGAGATAAAGGGAGGGCTAGAATGGTGTTGGAATCTGGACGGAGGTTCCTGGTGGCGCGAGCTTCAGCTTGCAGCGGCGACTTCAGTCGCCGTCTTGTGGGCAGGCAATTTTGCCGGCAGCCGCTTTTCAAGGCGGCTCTCCGCAGCTATCCCGCCCGCCGAAGCTCCTCGCGAATGACGCGCCGAAGCGTCTTCTCCAGAGGCTCCTTGCTCCGATTCACAAAATCCCGCAGCGCCAGATTGATGAGGCTCTGATAGTTGCCGCCGCCGGCTTTATCTACCTCGTCGCGGAACCAATCCAAAAGATCAGTATCGAGCCGGATGGTAACGCGAGTCTTCCCAGCCGGTACCGGCACCACGGCTCCGCGCTTGCCTTGACTGAAATCGTATTCCTGTCTCATAAATTCTCCATATAGTGTCGAGATTCACTCTGTGTTGCGGCGCGGACGGAAATTACCCGGATGTCATCACCCCGCCAAGTGTAGACGACCACAAGAATTCTTCCCACCGCGTCCATCCCAATCGTGACCCATCGTTCTTCGCTATCAGAATCCTCGCGTATCGTGACGGCGCGGTCGTCCTCCAGCGCCGGCAGAGCATCCGCGAAGCGGATTCCATGCTTGCGGGCATTGCTCGCCGACTTCTTAGGATCCCAATCAAAGATCACTGTGTACAATTGTACACGGCATCGCGTCGACCTAGCCGTTCCACTTAGATGGCTCAGGAACCCCGGCCAGCATG
>JBEKOZ010000284.1:0-6537 GCA_049521275.1 Bryobacteraceae bacterium
CTTACGGCTTGCCGGCGGGCTTGGTTTGATACGTCGGACCTTTCTTCTCGGCGGCCTGACGGAGCAGGCCGGTGACGATTCCACGAATATCTTTCTCGCCCTTGAAAACAGAGTCGGAGCCCTTGTATTGAAAGCGCACGTTGCCCATCCAGTCGACGAAAATGAGAATCGGCACCAGGGGACGTCCGCCTTTCTGCATGTTGAGGAGCTGGAGCGCCGGAGCCGGAGTCAGGTAGCCGACGGGGAACGGAAAACGGTAGCGTTCGGCGAAGGGGCGAACCGGGGCTTCGGTGTCGTCGATCGAGATGGCGACCACCTGAAGTCCGCGCGCGGCCATTTCATTTTCGAGACGAGCCATGAATTGCAGCGTTTCGAGGCAATGGCCGCAGACCGTCGAAAACACGAGGATCATCACCACCTTGTCGTGATACTCCGAGACGTGAATGGTTTTACCGTCGGACGTCACGATGGGAACGTCGGGACACTTTCGCGGCGGCGGCATTTTGGGCGCCGGCTCCTGCGCGAAACAGATGGAAAACAGGCAAAGAGAAACCAGAAGACGTCGGAAGATCACCATAATATCAGCGGGTCATCTTCTATCTTAGTTGACTTTCAATCTCCACCAGCCAGTCGGGGCGCTTCAGGACTTCGCGCGGGCGGCTGCCGTCGGGCGGGCCGATGATGCCTTCGCGCTGCATCATGTCGAGAATGCGGGCCGCGCGCCCGTAGCCGAGCCGCAAGCGCCGCTGCAAAGTGGAGGTGGATGCTTTGCCCATTTCGAGCACCACGCGAACCGCGTCCTGATACACGGGGTCTTCGGAACCGTCGAACTCTTCCGCGTCGTCCAGTTCATTCTCATCGTCGGCTGGAGGCGCCATGAGGAAGGTCTTGTCGTAGTCGGGTTCGGCCTGGCGCTTCCAGAATTCCACCACCTCGTTGGTTTCCGCTTCGCTGACGAAAGATCCGTGCACGCGCACGAGGCGCGAGGACCCGGGAGGGAGAAAAAGCATGTCGCCGCGGCCCAGCAGATGTTCCGCGCCCATGACGTCGAGCACGGTTCGCGAGTCGACGCGCGTGGCCACGCGGAAGCTGATGCGCGACGGGAAATTGGCCTTGATCAGGCCGGTGATGACATCGACGCTGGGACGCTGCGTGGCCAGCACGAGATGCATGCCGACGGCGCGCGCCATCTGCGCGAGGCGAGTGACGCTCTCTTCGACATTCGCCCGTTCGAGCATCATCAGATCGGCCAGCTCGTCGATCAGAATGAGGACATAGGGGATTTCTTCGAGTTGCTCCGCTTCGGTTTCGTCCTCGAACAGGCTGCGCGGCCTGGCCTGGATCTGACGCACCTTTTTGTTGTATTGATCGATGTTGCGGACCCCTTGCGAGGCCAGCAGTTTTAACCGCCGCTCCATTTCGAGCACGGCATTGCGCAGGGCGTTGGTGGCCTTCTTCGCGTCGGTGATGACGGGCGTCAGCAAATGCGGAATCCCTTCATAAAGGCCGAATTCCAGGCGTTTGGGATCCACCATGATCAGGCGAACCTGGTGCGGCGTCGCTTTATACAGGACCGACATGATCAGCGAGTTGAGCATCACGCTCTTGCCGGCGCCGGTCGAGCCGGCAATCAGAAGGTGCGGCATGGTGTCGAGCGCGGCGACCTTGATTCGTCCGTTGATGTCCTTGCCGAGCGCGACGGTCAACGGCGACGGGGAGCTGTGAAATTCCTCCGACTCCAGAATCTGGCGCAGACTGATGACTTCGCGCTTGGAGTTCGGCACTTCGATCCCGACGGTGGGTTTGCCGGGTATGCGCTCGATCAGGATGGACTCGGCTTGCAGGCCGAGACATAAATCCTCGGTCAGCGTCGTGATGCGGGAATATTTCACGCCTGCTTCGGGCTTGAATTCGAAAGTGGTGACGACGGGCCCGGGATTGATCTGGGTCACCGTCCCGAATACGTTGAACTCTTCGAATTTCGCTTTGATGCGGGCGGCGATATCCTTCAGCTCCTGGCTGTCGAAAACGCTGCGGGCGACGGGTTCCTGCAACAGCGTGGTGGGCGGGAGCCGGAAGTCGGCGCGTTGTCTCCGGGTGGGAGGTTCCGCTTTAGCTCTCGATGGTGAAGGGGCTTGGGCGAGCGGCATTTCGACCATTTGCTGGGAGACGGGGGTCGGCTCCAGCATATGGATCGGAATGTCTTCGATGGAATATGGAGCGGAGGGAGGTGCTTCCCAGGGAGCGCGCTCGAGTGGATCGACGATGGGCGGCGAGTCGGTCTGCTGGTTGCCGCTGTACGGCGGCTCGACATGCTCGACATGCTCGACACGGAGAGTTTTCCTGAGAGCGCGTTTCTCGGCGCGGTCTCTCGCAGCCATGACACGCGACTCGCGCCACTGACGGAGGCGTTCGGCGATGGCGCTGAACAGGTTTAACGGGGCTCGGAACCAGCCGGGGAGCCGGGACACTTCGAAGCTCGAGACAAGATAGATGGCGACGATCCAGCAGGCGGCGGTGAACAGCGCGGCTCCCGTCAGGTTCATCGAGGAGATGAGGTAGCCGGCCAGCACCAATCCGAGAAGTCCTCCGGCGGGAATCGAGGCGGGGAGTGGTTGCCAGGTGGATGCGAATCCCAACGCGGTGCAGGTGGAGGCGAGGAACATCGCGGCGCCCAGAACTTTCGCCCACTGGGCTTCAATCGGCGCGGAACGGATCCACATCCAGCCGAGCAGCAGGATCAGCACGGGAACCGCGTACGCGCCCAAGCCGAGGGTTTGCAGGAAGAAGTCGGCGAAGAACGCGCCGACGCGCCCCGTCAAATTGACGGGTTTCCCTCCGCCGGTCACCGTGTTCCAGGACGGGTCCAACGGGTGGTACGAGACGAGACCGAAGAAAACGAACAGTCCCGCGATTAGAAACAAGAACGCAACGGCTTCATTGAGCCGTGCGTAACGCGTAGGTCCTAGATAATTCATCCGCCGCCAAAGCGGAAGAAAGCAAGAGCGATTACTATTATGCCAAAAAAAATGCGGTACGCAATGAAGACGGCGAAAGTGCGGGTTCGCAGAAAGTCCAGCAGGAACTTTATGACGATGCAACCGGTGATCGCACTGACCAGCATCCCCACCAGCATGGCGGTTTGCATGTCGTGCGGAATGCCGCCTTCATGCTTCATCAGGTCGTAGAATTTTTTCAGCGCCGCGCCCGCGACCGTGGGCGTCAGCAGCAGAAACGAGAAGCGAGCCGCCGCCTGACGGTCGAGATTCCGGATCAGCCCGGCCGACATGGTGATGCCGCTTCGAGAAACGCCGGGGATCAGCGCCAGCGCCTGGGCCACGCCGATGAGAATCGCGTCGGCGGTGGAGACGTGGCCCAGATCCTTCTGCTTGCGCCCCACACTCTCCGCCCACCACATGACCAGGCCGATCAAAATCGCCATCGCGCCGATGACGTAGAGATTCTCGCGCACCACGCCTTCGATTTTCTTTTGAAACAGCAGACCCGCGAGGCCGGCGGGGATGGTCGCCAGAACCAGCAGCCACAACAGCCCGCGATTTCGTTGCAGACCGGAATCGCCTCCGAAGCGCATGCCCAGGCCTTGCGCGACGATCTGCATCCAATCACGAAAAAAATAGAGGATCACGGCGACGAGTGTTCCCACGTGTAAGGCGATGTCGAACGCGAGCCCCTGATCCGGCCAGCCAAGCAGTTTCGGAATCACAATCAAATGCGCGGTGCTGCTGATCGGCAAGAATTCGGTGAGGCCCTGGATGATGCCCAGGACGATCACTTGCACTAGAGGCATAAGTAGTTTAGGTTAGCGCAACCGGCGGATAGATCGAAAATGACTATTGCGGATTCACCACCAGCGTCTGCTTCGCGTCCACTTTTCCGAACTGCATCGGGAAGCTGGTCGCGCCGTAGTAGGCGCTCCACTGGTCTTTATAGTGCGACGATAAACGCTGGCCGGACTCGCCGACGGTGATGTTCTGGAGCGAATGGTCCAGGTCGCCGAGGTCGACGATCATGCGCATCGACGGTCCCAGACGCCCGGAGGTCTGTTTAATCGTCGTCGAGGAACCGCTCATTGGCACCGGACCGATGTTGAAATAGCTCCCGATAAGCGGCAGCTGGCTTCCCACCGGGTGCGCGATTTTCAGCGCGTTGAACTGGCCATAATCCCAGCGCGACACTTTTGATCCTTGAATTTTCGCGCCCTCATCGACCGCCTCGGCGAAACATTTCAGCACCCATGCGTTGTAATCGGGGAACCATCCTTGCGGGCGCTCGCGCAACAGTTTTTCGATCACGGCTGGAGCCATCCCGAATTTGTAGGTCTGGCCGCTGCCGGGTGCGGCGCGCTCCGCCAGGGATTTACGGAGCTGCTGGAACGCGAGCGTCACCAGCATCGGCGCGGCGGTGCCTTTCTCCATTTGTCCGTTCCAGGATCGCAACACATCGACAGCCGCGCCGAGCGCCGGATTTGCCGTCTTCCGCGCATCCCATGCCGCCACGATCTGCTGTGCGAGGAAATGCGAGAACGCGGAATAGACATCTTTTTGCACTTCGAGCATCTGCGGCGGCTCCCACTTTGCCCGCCGGTCGAGCAGCGTACGAATCTCGATGGCGCGATCCGGGGTCGCGAAATGGCCGCCCACCGGATACGGGTAGTTCTCCGGGAATGGATTCTGATTGGCCGTCACCACGGCGCCTCGCGCGGGATTGAAGAAGCTCGGCAGCTCGTCAAATGGGATCATGCCAACCCATTCGCATACGCCCGCAGCGCCGTCGACAGGCAGATCTCCACCACAGCCTTCGTGGCGAATCGGATTGCGGCCAGTCGCGTGATACCCGATATTGCCCGCCGTGTCGGCGTAAACGAAGTTCTGCCCGGGTCCCGGAAATCGGGCGAGGGCGGCGGTAAACTCCTTCCAATCGTGCGCGCGATCGATATCGAGAAAGGGAAACTGGAAAGACCCAGGGTCCGCCGCGGTCCAATGCAGCGCATACTGGCGATTCTCATCCTTCACGAAAATCGGACCGTGCCGCGTGACCCAGGTGCGCGTCTCGATCGGCTTCGCGCCCTTCACGGCGATCGCGTCGCGCTCCAGATGGGCTTGTTCCAAATGCCCTTTGAACTGGTATCGCCCCGTCTGCGGATCGATGTTTTCGCGATACAGATCCTGTACATCGAACCCAAGATTCGTAATGCCCCAGGCGATTTTTTCGTTGTGTCCGATGATCACCGCGGGCACGCCGGGCAGCGACACCCCAGTCACGTTCAGCCCAGGCGCGCGCAAATGCACCATGTACCAAGTCGCTGGGATTCCGAAATCCAGGTGCGGATCGTTGGCCAAAATAGGTTTCCCCGTAGCGGAGCGTTCGCCCGACACCGCCCACGCGTTCGATCCTGGTTGCGGATCGAAACCAGTGCGCGCCGGGAACAGGAAATCCGCCTTCGCCGCGTCTCCGTGCTCGCGCATGTGCAGCTTCTCGATTTCTTCGCGCCAGGTGGTCGTCAGCGTGCGGAACATCTGCAACCCCGCCAAGATGGAGTCGCGCACGCGCCACGGCCGGGGATCGTAATTCAGCAGCGTGAATTCGAGCGGCAGTCGGCCGCGATGCGTTTCAAGGAAATAATTCACCCCGCGCGCGTACTGGACCAGCACCGCCCGATCCGCCTCCGGCATGCTGCGCTCCGCTTCATCCGCGATTCTCGAAAGCCGCAGCCGCCGCGCCTCCTGATCCGACTCGATCGCCGACTTGCCGATGATCTCCGACAGTTCGCCGGCGGCAAGCCTGCGCAGCGCGTCCATCTGCCACATGCGATCTTGCGCCGTCGCGTAGCCTTGGAGGAAAATCGCGTCTCCCCAAGTCGCGGCTTCGATGTGCGGCACGCCCAGCGCATCGCGAGCGATGGTGGCCTTCGCCGATACCGGCGCGGCGATCTCGCCCGACGTTTCGGGCAGCGGCCTCCACGCAAACCAGTAAACCGCCGCGAGTAGAGCAACCAGCAAAACGGCTATGCTCAGATTGATCGCCCGGAGCAGTGGAGAAGAGAACAACACTGCTCGATTGTATCGAACCTGCCATGTCTCTCCGGCTGATTCTTCTGGTCGCCATCGTCGCGCTGAACGGCTTTTTTGCCGCGGCCGAAGTGTCTCTGCTCTCCGTGCGGCGTTCGCGGCTGAATGAATTGGCGGAGCGGGGCAACGTCGCCGCGCGTGCCGCTCTTGATCTGCTCGCGCATCCCAGCCGCCTGCTCAGCGCGACCCAGGTCGGCGTCACGGTCGCCAGCCTGGGCCTCGGATGGGCCGGCGAGGACACCGTCTATCAGATGCTGCTCAAGATCCTCTATCCGCTGATCACTCCCATGACATCCTATTGGCTGCACGGATTCTGCTTCGCGCTGGCCTTTCTTTCGATCAGCTTCGTACACGTCGTGATCGGCGAAGTGGTCCCGAAGAATCTCGCCATTGAAAAAGCGGACCGTCTGGCGTTGCTGATGGCGCCCGCGTTGCTGGTGTTTCTGCG
>JBEKOZ010000285.1:0-6523 GCA_049521275.1 Bryobacteraceae bacterium
CGACCGCACTCCGCCGATCCGGTCGTGGCTGATATTGTGCACCGATTGACCATTGATCATCTGCACCGAGTAGGTCTCTTTTTGTTCGTAGTAGCTGAGCTGTTCCTGAATCACGTCGCCCGCCGGCCGGTACCGCTTGTCCGTCGGATCGTAATGCCTCCGCGTCGTCTGCACGCACAGGTAATTCGGCAGTTTCGCGCTGTAATTCAACGCGTACTCCCGCATCCCCGCCATCGCTTCGGCCTGTTCCATCGAATCCGGCGGAGGCCTTTGCGGCCTGACCACCGGCGGCGGAGGCGCAGCCGCGGCCGCCAGTCCCGCCGATTCCTCTTCCAGCTTCCGCAGCGCCATCACCGTCTTCGGACCCGCTCCCAGACCCTGCAACTCCTCGACCGTCTTGTCCTCCAGCCTCTCCGTCAGCTTGACTTTCTTCAGAAACTCCGCCGTCGTCCGGTCGTCGCCCCTCATCTTGATCTGCGATTTGATGAACGTAGTCAGCTCCGTCACCGTCATCGCCCTCTGCGCCAGCAGCGCGCCGGCCAGCAATACCAAAATGAATGTCAGTTTCCGCATGTCTTTTGTGTCACGGCTGCTTCTTCACCACCGGCTTGTCTTCCTTCTTATCATCCTTCATCTCATCCACACTCTCGAATGTAATCTTCTCCTCCGTCGAGAACTTCCGGTACAGATGGAACGTCGTAGTGTTCTTCACCAGGTACCGGCCTTCCTTCGAATTCAGCTCCGCCTTCGACGGCAGCAGAAATTCCTGATCGGCGATCTTGGCATTCTCGTATTGCAGGTCCTGTGTCACTGTCTGAATCGGAAAATCCACCGGCAGATCCACGCACTCCATCTTGATCCGCATCACGTTCTTGGTCACCATGTCCGCGTAAACCAACCCCCGGTACGCCGACACCACGTGCCGGTCCGAAGGCTCGTGGTAAATGTCGTACCGCGACCGGTCCCGTCTCACCTGGAACGAAAATACGTACGTCCGCCGCCCGTGCCACGTCGTCCAACGCTCCCATTCGAACTCCGTCTCGGTCGTCGGACTGAAGATGTCGTACATCATGCTCCCGAACTCGCCTTCGGACGTAGCGCCGCCCAGCTTCCGATGCTCCCGGCCCGTCACCGGAGCGTTGTTCACCATCGTCACCACGTATTTTTCCCGATGGTCAAAAAAACTCAGCTGCTCCTGAATCGTATCCACCTGGTGCCAATGCTCGCCCGTGCCCGTCGGATCGGCATTGCGGTGCGTCACCTGGGTGCATAGAAAATTCGGCAGATTGTTGCTGTAGTTCAGCGCATTCGCCTTGATTAAATCCAGAATCTCCACCTGTTCCTGCGAACTCGGCGGTGGAATCGGGGCCGGGGCCGCGGCCGGTGGCGGAGCAGCCAACAGCGGTGCGGCCTCCGGCAATCCCTCCGATTCCTGGCTCAACTTCTTGAGCGCTCCTCTGGTTCGCGGCCCCACCCCCAGCCCTTCCAGCTTCTCGACCGTCTTGTCGTCCAGCCGCTCTTTCATCTTCATGTGCTTCGCGAGGTAGTCCGCCACCAGCCGGTCGTCCTGCTTCAGGGCGAGCGTATTTTTGATGAAACTGACCAGCTCAGCCACCGTCAGCATGCGCTGCTCGGCGGACGCCAACACCATCCCCGCCACCAGCGCGCACACCACCCGCCACCGACCTCCAGGAGCGGTCAGCCGCGTCGGATTGATTCGTTCAAAAATCATGCGGTCGAGACCTTCTAAACCCACCAATAGAGCCGCGACCATCGGGAGCGGTCTGCCACAGACAATAACCCCGCGGCGTAAGCCCGGGGATTCTTTTGCATCTCAATTAGACGTCCCACTCTTCTTCGCCGGTTTCCCCGGCGTCGAACTCACCGGCGCCGCCACCGCCTTCGGAGGCAGCGCCTTCTGAATCGCCTCCAGCACCAGCGGAGCCATAATCCGGTACCCCTTGGCGTTCGGATGCAGCCCGTCGTCCGCCAGGTCTTCCTTCATCTGCTCCGTCTTATCCACCATCGCCGCGTAGTAATTCAAATAAACATGATGGCGATTGACGCAGAAGCTCTCAATCCACTCGTTGAGCGCCTTAATGAACACCGGAGGCCTCGCCGTCGTCCGCTCATACGACTTGTTTTCCGCCTTGTGATAATCGCTCACCGGCAGCACCGACGCGAAAATCACCTTGATCTTGTAGGTGTCGCACAAGTCGCCGATCATCAGCAGATTGTCCTCGATCCCAGTCAGCGGAACGTTCCGCGCCAGGTCGTTGGTACCCGCCAGGATCACCACTGCCGCCGGACGCAGGTCGATCACGTCGGCCTTCAGCCGTCCCAGCATTTCACCGGTAATCTGCCCGCCAATGCCCCGGTTCACGAACGCGCGATCGGGAAAATATTCGTTGAGGCGCCACAAATCGGTGATCGAATCGCCAAAAAAGATCACCCGCGGCTTCGCTGGATCGGCCGCCGCCAGCTTGCGATTCTCTTCCGCGTACCGCTTCAAATTATCCCGGTCCGGATTCGCGATCCGCGCCTCCTTCGAATCCAGCAGCGCCAGAAAATGCGACTCCACCCGAGTCTGATCCTCCCGCAATTCCGTCAACTGCTTTCGCGCCGTCTCTGGAAAAGGAAACGGCTTCGGCACCGCGTCGGACAAAGTCAGAAAAGCCCGCAAGCTCCCCATCAGCGAAAACACCGGCTGCGTAATCCCCGGCTTCGCCTCCAAAGCCGCGCAACTCTGCTTAGCGCTCTCGACCATCGGAGCCGCCGCCCGCTGCAAATCCGGCACAGCCACCCCGCCCGCATCCATCAATTGCACCACCCGCGAACAGAGCGTATTCATCGCCGCAGTCCCCAACAGAGGATTCTCAGCCTGGGCAAACAATGTCGAGCCGGTAATCAATAGCAGAGCCGCCATTCTGACTCCTGACTCCTGACTCCTGACTCCTCTCTTCACAGGTGTTCCTCCTTCGCCAAGTGCAGCGTCACCGTCCCGATCGGAAAACTCATCCGCAGTTGAATCTGCACCGGCAGGCGCTTCTCGTCGTCCGTAAGCCAGACAAAAACCCGTCCCTTGCGGCTGTAAACCACGCCGTTCATCAGGAAGGTCTCGCAGCGAATGGTTTTATAATCCGAGGTCGCCGTCTTGATCTCTTCCCGGTCCTGCGCCTCCACCTTCACTTGAGCCGTGTGGTGTCCGTCGCTCACCGGCATCGTCGCCGATTGGCCCGGCTTCAGCGTAAGCCCGCGCAGGCTGATCAGCGCGCCCAGCACGTCGTGAACGCAGTTCGGAATCGCCACGTCATAGGTGTGCAGCACGGCGTTTTTCAACACGTCGCGTTCCACCGCGTCGGCCCGGTTGGTGGTCCGGTCGAAGGTCACCCGTGTTTCGTGATGCCGCTTCCCCTCCTGCGCGTCCAAGGTGCTGCTGGTGGCGCAAAACGGCTCGTCGTAGGTCACTCCGTACGCATCGTTGACCTTGAATAAGGTCGAAACCAGCCCTTCCGAATCCAGCTTCAGCCGAGCCGTCGTCTTCTGCGCATCCACCACCGCCGTACCCGCGTGGATCATCCGCCACTCGATGTCATAGGTAAGCCGTTCCGTGGAGGGCGTTGTCAGGATCTGCAGAAGGAAGGCAAACCGCATCCAATTTCGAGTTTACACTAGAAGGTGGCGCGAGCTTTAGCTTGCAGCGCCGGCTTTAGCCGGCGTCCGATAAATATAATGAACCTCCGCATCCCCGGCCGCTACTTCGTCCAAAACCTGGTCACCGGCCGAGCCCTGGTCGCCCAGCTCGTCCGCCGCGACTTCCAGCAGCGCTACGTCGGGTCCGTAGCAGGCTGGCTCTGGGGCGTAGTGCACCCTCTGGTGCAATTGGGAATCTGGTATTACATCTTCGTCAAGTGCCTGGACCAAAGGATGCCGCCCGGCGCCGTCACCAGCAGCTACCTGATGTTCCTGTTCTGCGGCTTCCTCCCCTGGATGCTGTTTCAAGAGACCGTCACCCGCTCCGCCAACTGCATGGTTGAAAACGCCAACCTGATCACAAAAACCGTCTTTCCGTCCGAAGTCCTGCCCGTTTCCGTATTTCTGTCGAGTCTGATCCACCACCTGATCGGCCTCGCACTGGCTGTAGCCGCGGTCCTGATGATCGAAAAACACATGAGCGCCAAAGTCCTGTTGCTGCCCGTCTATATGGTGTTCGTCGGCATGTTGGGAGTAGGCGTCGGCTGGATCGTCTCGAGCCTGCAAGTCTACCTGCGCGACACCGTTCAATTTCTAACTGTAGTGATGACCGTCTGGTTCTGGATGACACCTATCATGATCCTGGAGGACAAAATTCCGGCGAAAGTCCGCCCGCTAATCGCCTGGAATCCCCTGACAAGAATCGTCCGCGCCTATCGCGAGCGCCTGCTCTCACCCGTCTGGCCCCACTGGCAGGATTTAGCAATCCTAACCGCCTATTCCGCCGGAATCTTCATCCTAGGCGGCCTATTCTTCCGCCACCTAAAACGCGGCTTCGCCGACGTCCTCTAAGTCTTCAGCCCCGTGCCTACCCTCTTTGTGGCGCACGCACTCGTGCGTGCCGCGTCGACACTCGTGTCGACGCCCGGTCCGCTCTTACCGAGCCGCGACCGCAGGGAGCGGTTTCTTAAAAAAAAACTGCCAAACCCCAAACAAAGCGGCACACCCCAACCCAACAAAACCTCCAGTCCCCGCCACCATCGGCCGATTAGGGAACATAGCCCGGTCCGGCAGACTCGCCGGATCGAGCAGCTCCAGCGTCTCGCCCTCACCCCGCCTGGGAGGACTCGGCGCTCTCATAGCGGCATCGAAGGCAGAACGAAGCGCTTCGTCCATCAATCGGCTCGTCACCGACTGAACCACCTTTTGCGCCACATTTCGATCCCCGCTCTCAAACGAGATGATCACCCCCGCTCCATACTGGATCGATCGAGTGTGTCGAATATGCAAATGCTGGCGCACTTTATCCCGCGCATGCGCGTCCCCCGGATAGAGCTTACATTCCGCCGCGATCGCATCGAGAGATGTGTTCGATTCGATCGCGGCGATCAGTCCGTCCATGTCCGCCTCCGCCTTCGTTGCGGACACGTCCGCGCCGTAGTAAAAAATCACCGCCGTCGACACATACCGCTCCGGCAATAGAAACGTCACCGCCGCGCCCAGCACAGCGCCGCCCACCCCCAGCCCAACCGCCAGCTTCCACACTCTGAGCTTCATGAACAGCGCGAACACTGCGCCCGTCAGCATTCCCGCCGCCAGCCCGACCAGCACGATCCGCGTTTGCACCGTACGCTCCGGATGCGCCGGCAGGCTAGGCGCGTCCAGCAGAAAACCGATGTTCGAATCCACAAACGCCTTCGCCAGCCGCTCAGTGGTCCGTTGCGCCTGCCCCGCATCGGCCGCCGCGAAGGATACAGAAAACCCCACCGGCACTCCATGCGGATCCTTCACCGGCATCACGGGGCGAATCATGACGTCCCGGCTCTTCATCCGAGCGATGATATCCTCGATAGGCTCCCGCGCTCGGTCCTCTTTATACAGACCCTCCTCGAGAATCAACAGCGTCAGATTGCGCCTGCTCAAAGCTCTTTCCGTTTCAGCATGCAGCTTCAACTGCATGGACCCGTCCCAGTGACCGTTGACGCGGATCACCACCGTCGACACATAACGGTCCGGCATCCTCCACGCGAACCCGGCCGCCGCCAGCAAGCCAATCACCCCGAATGCCGCCACAGTCTTCCAAGCTCCCCAGCTTTTAAGGTGCATTTTGATCGCTCCCCCCAAAACGTCGAAAAAAGTGCGCCAGGTCGGCGAAACATCTGAAAGCAAAGCGCTAAACTCGCCTTCATAGCGATTTCGCCACTTTTTCGGATATAGCGAAATAAGGGCTCTTACAGCTCGTTTCATGCGTGTTTTAGCCTCTTTAAGGCCGTTTTAACGACGCTATTTAACGCCGTAATCTCGCTTTCGAGCGACTCCCGGCCCAGCGCCGTCAGCGTATAAGGCTGCCTCCGGTCCTCCGACGGCACCGGCGCGATCCACCCGTTCTCTTCCAAACGAGTGATCGCTCCGTAAAGTGTTCCAGGGCCTAACTTTAGCCCCGCAAACCGCTCGATATCCTCCATCATCGCGTAGCCGTGCTTATCGCCGTCGGCTAGGCTCGCCAGCACCAGCAGACAGGGGTCATTATTACGTGTCACGTAGTAATCATACTACGAACATGCAATCTCCGTAAGAGAAAAATCGATATTTTTCTTTGACCGCATGCCGGTAGGCCGCAAGCGCTAACTCCTTGCCAGCAAAGGCGCAAACCAGGATCAGCAAGCTCGATTTCGGCAAATGAAAATTGGTAACCAGCGCTCCAGTGCGCCGGAACTTCGCGCCTGGATAAAGAAAAAGCCGCGTGGCCGTGCCCGGATCGCTCTCGATCGCCCGGACGCTAGTAGTGCCCACGGCGATCACCCGCTTCGCCCGATCCATTGCCAGAATC
>JBEKOZ010000286.1:0-6516 GCA_049521275.1 Bryobacteraceae bacterium
GCATTCCGAAGCCAGCATCGCGGCGGCGGCACGGGCGACGTGCGCCCCCTGGCGCGCATTCGCCCAAGGTGAGCTATGCACTCCATGCCCGACGGCCAGCCGCATCATGTTGTGCCAGGCGGGATGAAACTCCACCTCATCGCGTCGATGACCATAACGGTCATGCGTGTGCAGCACCGGCGGATGCGCGTTGGCGAGCGCCCCGCACTCCAGCGTCCCGGCGCTCCCAAGCTCACGGCCGTATCCGGCGAGTTCGCTCGAAGCCCACCCCGCGCCTTCCCGCTCGACCGCTTCCCGCAGCGCGCGATCGCTCGAAAATAAATCGATGTCGCCGAGCGGCGGCGGCTGATTCTGAACCTCGTGGTTCATATATGCTTCACGCCGGTATTATATAATCCGCGCGAAGAGCCGGGTAGAATACGCTAACGGCGAAACGCTTCGCCGAAGCCAGTATCTACCTTACAGGAGCACTGATGCCTTGTTTACTGCTGCTGTTGACTCTCGCATTCCCGCGAGTGGTGATCGTCCTGCTTTTCTTCCTGTCGGATTTTCTCCAGCGCGCCTACACGATAGCCGTAGGTAAATCCAATGCCCTGATCGCCATCATCATCGGTTTTATTTTCCTGCCCCTGACGACGGTTGTCTATGCCTGGATTGTGAATTCGCATCAATCCGTGCAAGGGGTCTATCTGGTGGCCATCATCGTCTCGGTGCTGATCGATTTGGGCCTGCTCGGCCACGGAGCGAGCAGCCGCCGCAGCAGGGACTGAGACACGATAATTCCAATCGGCGTTCATCCGTGTTCATCGGCGGCCAACAATTGTTTTAGTATGGTCGGCATGGACGGCATTCGCATCATTCGCGCCGGAGAACTGGACACCAACACTCCTCAAACCCCTGGGATGACGCGTGCGGCCGCCATCACGCATGCCACCGCCGGCGCCTCGAAACTTTGGGCCGGCACGGTCGTGGTTGAGCCCAACGTCAGGACCGGCGCCCACCATCACGGCGAACTCGAAACGGTGTTGTACATCGTCAAAGGCCGAGCCCGCTTTCGCTGGGGCGACCATCTCGAGTTCGTCGACGAAGCAGGGCCCGGCGACTTCATCTATGTGCCTCCGTTCATCCCCCATCAGGAGATCAACGCCCGCCCGGACCAGCCCGTCGAGGCCGTCGTCGTTCGCAGCGGACAGGACCCGATCGTGGTGAACCTCGATATCGAGAGCCCCGAACCAGCCTTAAACCCCGGTCCGTCGTTTCACCCGACGCGCGGCAGCGTGAAATAGAAGGTCGAATTTTCACCCGGCGTCGATTCGAGCCAGATTCTTCCTCCGGTCCGTTCGACGATGCGCTGGCAGACGGCCAGACCAATTCCGGTACCCTCATAGTCGGCTCCGTGCAATCGTTTGAAAACGCCGAAGATCTGTTTTACATATTGCGGCTCAATGCCGATGCCGTTGTCCTTGACGGAAAATTTCCAGAACTTGTCCGCGGGCGAGGCCTCGATCCACACCTCCGGTACCTTGCCGCCGCAATATTTCAGCGCGTTGCCGATCAGGTTCTGAAACAGCAGCACCAGATGCACCGGCGGCGCCGCTACCGTTGGCAGATCCCCGATATGGAATTGTGCGCCGGATTTCCGCACTGCCGCTTCCAGGTTGCCGAGCGCGGCTTCCAGCGCGACCGCGGCGTCGGCGGATTCCTGCTCGCCGACGGGCGCCATGCTCACCCGCGAGTACGCCATCAAATCCTGCAACAGGCGCTCCATCCTCTGCGCACCGCTGACTGCGAAATCCACATACGAACGAGCGGTTGCATCCAGGAGCCCGGCGTATTCCTCCTGCAACAGTTGGGTGTAGAGAGAAATCATCCGTAAAGGTTCTTGCAGATCGTGGCTCGCGGCATAAGCGAACTGTTCCAGATCGGCATTGCTGCGTTGCAGTGCTTCGTTCGTGATCCGTAAATCGACCGCGTAGTTCATCTGGTCGTTGATATCAGTGCACGCGCCCAGCCATCGCACAATCCGGCCATCGCGGCCGCGAACCGCTACCGCGCGGCAGATGAACCAGCGATAGGTTCCGTCAACCGCCCTGCGTAAACGGGCCTGTGATTCGAACATCTTACCCGACGCCATCGACTCTCTCCACCGCTCCATGTGCGCATCCGCGTCTTCCGGGTGCAGCAGTTCATCCCAAAACGCGGGCTCCCCCGCCGGTTCCCCGGCTGTAGGACTGGTATACTCGCGCCACCGCGAGTTGGCGTACTCCAGGTTTCCATCTGGCTTCGAAGACCACACCAGTTGCGGGAACGCCGTGGCCAGGCCTTGGAATCGTTCGTCGCTCTCGCGGACTTCTTCCTCGTTTCGCCGCAGTTCGGTAATATCGGTCAGCGCGCCGACCCACTCCCGCACCGTGCCATCTTCATGGAATACCGGGACTGCGGTGGTCGACATCAGCCGGTATTGGCCGTCGCGACGCCGCACGCGCCACTCCGTGGTGAACTTCTTCACCGCGACCACTGCGCGCTCCCAGGCGTGGAATAACTCCAGGTCGTCCGGATGAATCGCTTGGGAGCCGCCGAATCCCTGATATTCCTCGAAACTCTGACCGGTGAACGCCGCCCAGCCTGGCTGTTCTCCCGTCATTTCGCCTTTGGCGTTGCTGGTCCAAATGACGTCGCCCATGGCCTCCGCCGCGGCGCGAAAGCGCTCCTCGGAGTGCCGCAGGTTCAGCTCCGCCCGCTTCCGGTCGGAAATGTCCGCGAAATACGCGGCCCGAAATAATGGCTCGCCCGCCGCGTCGCGGAACACGCTCATGTCCGTCACCGCGTGGAACAAGGTGCCGTCTTTCCGCCGATGCAGCGACTCATAAATCGCGTGATCCCCGGTCCGCCGCCGCGCTTCTTCCCCGTTCGATTCTCCGTCCACCAGGGCGAAGGCCAGCGTCGCGAAGGATTGCCCGCGAAGCTCCTCCGTCTCGTACCCGTGCATGCGCGCGAATGCTTCATTCACCTCCAGAATCGTCCTCCCGTCGTCGACCAGAATCGCGACCCCGAATCCGGCGTTCTGAAAGATGCGCCGCCACTTGTCGATCTGGATTTCCTGCGCCCGCCGCTTGCTGATATCGCGAAATACCAGAACCGCGCCTAGCACCCGATCCCCGCGGTCGCGAATCGGCGCCCCGCTATCGTCGATCGGCAGTTCGCGCCCCTGCTTGCCGATCAGCACCGAGTGATTCGCCAGGTCGGCCTTCGCTCCGGTTCGCAGCACTTTGCTCACCGGGCTTTCCACCAGAGCCCGCGTTTCTTCATTCACGACATGGAAAACGCTCTCGACGGGCTTCCCTGCGGCCTCACCTAGACTCCATCCGGTAAGCTCCCCGGCGACGGAATTCATGAGCGTGACCCGGCCCTGCTCGTCGGTCGCGATCACCGCGTCGCCAATGCTCATCAGCGTCACTTCAAGTTTCTGCTTCTCCTGGTGCAGATCGCTCGCCAGCCGCTCCCGCGCCTGGATTCCCCGGTCCACGGCCCGCTGCAGGAACACCATCACAAACAATACCGCCGTTAATCCCGCCAGAGTCAGCCAGAAGCTCCGCAATGCAAAACTCTCCGCGGCAGTGCGGCGCTGGTTCAACAGCTCGGTCTCGCGATTGGTCATATCCGCGCCCAGCGTGCGGATGGAATCCATCGTGATCTTCCCTGCGTCGGTGCGCACGATCGCCATGGCCGCGTCCAATCCCTGCTCGCGGCGAACCGTGATCGTCGCGTCCAACTCCCTCAGTTTGTCCTCGGCGTAGCCGCGCAGCAGCCTCGCTTCCCCGGCGAACGGCTGTTCCTCGCCCGCCGCTTTCATCACCTCGTCGATCAAGCGCGGAATTGCCGCCGTCGCCTTCCGGTAAGGCTCCAGATACGCGTCGGATCCGGTGAGAAGGTACCCGCGCTGGCCCGTTTCCGCATCCTTCAGTTCTGAGATCAGGTTGTTCGTATCGGTCAGAAGCTCCCTCGCCTGCGCCCACTGCGCGAGGTCCGCCCGCATCTGGACCCAGTTTCGGTAAGAAGAGAAGCCGCCCGCAAACAAAAGCAATATAACGAGGATCAGTAGCGGCCGGTCAAGTCTTCCAGGTAACATGTGGTCACTGCCCAGTTTCCAATTGTATGCCCTCCGAGAAATCGCCCACGGAAATCGCGCTGCTGGAAGAAATGCAGCACTTCTTGCAATCGGCGGTGCACGATCTGCGCGCCGCCCAGCGCCGGACGGGCATTGCGGCTGAACTCTTGCTCCAATCCGCGCCAGATTCGGAACAGACGGAGTTGCTCGCGCAGATTTTGCAAGGATTGTCCAAAGCCGATGAACTGCTCTCCGGCATCAGCCGCTACGCCAACGCATTGACGCCCGGTCGCTCCATCAACGTCTTTCCTTTCAGCAGCGCAGTCCGATTCGCCCTCGCCAACCTGGATCCTTTAATTCGTCAAACGGGCGCTGTTATCTCGGTCGGCGACCTGCCGGAGGTTCCAGGTGATCGCGACCGCCTGAGCGAGCTGATCGAGCATTTAGTTGGCAATTCGCTGAAGTTTCGCGCCGCCGCTCCACCCGCCGTGGACATAGCAGCGCGACGCGTTCCCGAAGGCTGGCTATTCTCTATTAAAGACAATGGCTTAGGTATCCCAGTGCGGTACCGCGACCAGCTCTTCATCGCCTTTTGCCGCCTCGAAGGTGCGGACGTCCCTGGCTCTGGACTTGGGCTGGTCATTTCGAGGAAAATCGTAGAGGCGCACGGTGGCCGTATCTGGATTGAGGACGACCAATCCGCTCCCGGCGTTACACTTTGCTTTACTCTACCGGCCGCCGATGGTGATAGACGTGCTTAAATTTTTGTCGCGACAGAGTAACATCATCGTGACGGAACATATGACTCGCATTCTGCTGGCGGAGGACAATGATGGCGACGTCTTCCTCGTCCGGAGGGCCCTCGCAAAGCGGGGCCTTGACCACGAACTCGTGGTTACTCATAACGGAGAGGAGGCCAAGATCTGGCTGGACGCCCACACCGCAGCCAATAAACTCGGCTCCAGGCCCGACCTGATCCTGCTGGACCTCAATCTTCCCCGCATCGATGGCGGGCAGCTCTTGTCGCACATCCGTAAAAGTGACGCGTTTTCCCGCACACCGGTCATCGTTCTTACCTCTTCTGATTCGCCGAAGGACAGGCGAATGGCAATGGACCTCGGCGCGAACCTCTATTTCCGCAAGCCCACCGATTTGGCTTCCTTTATGGAGTTGGGCCGCGTTATAGAGGAAACGCTGGGGTCCGGCGCGTCAGCAGGGTAGAATACTCAGCCTACCAGTTGCTCTTTGCCGAGGTCGAGCGCGGCTCCGATCCCGTCCGCTGTGGTTTTCGCGGCCCGCTTGGTCCGATTCAGTGTGTCCACCACCGAATTGCGCAAGTCCATGCTTTCCCGCGTGATATAGTCCTGGCTTTCACGCGCCGTCTCCGCCAGCCGTCTGCGAGTCTTGACTCCCGAGCGGGGCGCCATCAGCACTCCCGCCGCCACGCCGAGTCCAAGTCCAAAGAAAAAACATCTTGTTTCGCTCATATAATCCTCCTTGCCACTGACTGCAATCGAGCTGCCATTGTGCGGATTTTTGCTGGAATCGGCTACACTACTGGACATGGTGTCCTCGTCCCCCGCTGCGCGCATCCTCGTCGTCGACGACGATCAGCGGGACCGCCAACAATTAGCGGCAATCATTGCCGATCTGGGCTACCACTCGGAAACCGCTGCGGACGGCGAGGCCGCCCTCGAGAAGTTGACCGCCACGCCCTTTGACGTCATCATCTCCGACCTGATGATGCCTAAAATGGACGGGTTCGTTTTGCTTCGTACTTTGTTCGACCGCGGCGATCAGACCCCCGCCATCGTACTGACCGGCGCCGGCAGCATCGACAAGGCCATCTCCATCGTGCACGATCTGCGCGCCTTCTGGTTCCTCGAAAAGCCCGCCCGCCCCGCCGTCCTGGCCACGCTGCTCGAACGGGCGATCCAGCATAAGTCGCTGGTCAAGGAAACCGAGCGCCTCCACCGTCAGTTGAGCCAGCAGGGCTATCTTGCCGACCTGATTGGAACCTCTCCGGCCATGCGCGAGGTTTTTTCGCTCATCCAGCAGATCGCGCCCACCTCCGCCTCCGTCCTGATCACCGGCGAGAGCGGAACCGGCAAGGAACTGGTGGCCAGCGCGATCCACAAACTCAGTCCGCGCGCCGGCCGCCCCTTCGTCGCCTTGAATTGCGCCGCTCTTCCCGAAACGCTGATTGAAAGCGAGTTGTTCGGACATGAAAAGGGGGCCTTCACCGGCGCCGTGGGACGGCGGGCCGGCTGTTTTGAGCAGGCCAATCAAGGGACTTTGTTTCTGGATGAGATCGGCGACATGCCGATTGCCATGCAGCCCCGCCTGTTGCGCGCGCTTCAGGAATCGACCATCCGCCGGCTGGGCGCGACCGCCGAAATCTCCGTGGA
>JBEKOZ010000287.1:0-6492 GCA_049521275.1 Bryobacteraceae bacterium
ATCGCGGGCTGGTCGAAGTGCAGCGCCATCGCGTACCGGATATAGACGGCGGGAGGCAGCACTGGAATCGCAAACGGCGCGCCGACGACAGCGCTCGCGGCCAGCCCGATGGGCCATACGTACCTTCGCCAATGGGCCTGAGCCTCCCACAGCACGCCTCCCGCGGCGAACAACATCGGGAAGGCGGGGAACAGATAATACACCCGCGGACTCAGCGTCACGATCACACCCGCCGTGAAGACCCAGGCCCATCCCAGCGCGCGAAATGGCTTTCCCGCGGCCGTGAAGAAGTAGAACCACAGCCCCGCCAGCCAGATCGGCAGCGTCAGCGGGTGCATGGCGAGAAACTCCTGGCCGAAAAATGCCAGCGGCGAAAGATGTATGTCGCGCCCGCTGCGCCGGATGTTGGCCTGCTCTTCAATGAAGGGGAAGTGATGCTGGATATTCCAAATCAGGTTCGGTAGGAAAATGAGCAACGCGATCCCACCCCCGATCCAGATCCACGGGCTGCGAAACACCGAGCGCTGCGGAGTCAGCATCAGGCCCGCGAAAATGCCGGCTCCGAAAATCAGCATGGAGTGCTTGTTCTCCAGTCCGAATCCCGCCAGAACGCCGAACCAGATCCACAGCTTCTGGTCGCCGGTCTTCGCAATGCGGATCACCAGCCACGCGCATCCCATCCAGAACAGCGGCTCGAATGCGTTCATCGACAGGAAGTCGTGCGTGCCAAGCAACCCCGGCGCGACCGCCGCGGCGAGAGCGGCGAGGAACTGCGCCACCCGTTTCCCGCCGAGCTCGCGCGCGATCAAAGCAGTGAGAAACACCTCGCCCGCTCCCGCCATCGCCGGCAACAACCGGATCGCCAGCATGGAGTCGCCGATGGTCGACCGCACCATCCACGCAATGAGCGCAATCAGCGGCGGCTGGTCGACGTAACCCCAAGCCAAATGCCGGCTGCACGCCAGATAATACAACTCGTCGCGGAGGTATCCATAGTCCCGCCCCGCGTACAGCAGCACTAGGAATTTACACGCAGCCAGCAGTCGGATCTCGTAAGCGGATTTCATAGGCGCGAAACCCACCTTACCACTCCACCCTGCTTCAAACCGCTTCACCGCATCCTGTGGGGCGACTTTTTCCGCGGCCTCTTCAGCCGCCAAGCGGTTTTGGCCATCTTCTCCCGACACAGCTTTCGAGCCACCGGAACCGCCATGCGTAAGCATGCGGACATTCGCGAAAAAAGGCCGCGAGTCGCAGCCAATAGCAGCCTCGCTTTAGCGGGAGTAGAGCCGCGACCTTCGGAAACGGTTCGAGTCTTTCAGCACCTCTTTAGCCGCAGGCTCAGAAACCTGCCAGCAGTCGATACCGAGGAAGACGCGTATGTCACCGGCTGGACCTCTCAGTCACCGGCACCGGCGCTAGGGGGATCGTGTGCGTAAGCACCACCCAATAGCCCTGCCCTTCGGCCAGTTTCCCTCTTGACGCACGCCCCGTTCCGGGAGTAGACTCGACTACGTCCTAAACCACAACGTTTCCGTAGGGAGGAATATGGCTCTGTTGTACTTCAGAAGAATGCTTATCGCAGCTACCACTGCGACTTTAGCCGCGACCCTTGCTTTTCCACAAGATAAGCCCGCGGCGCCCGCGAAAAAACCGGCCGCGGCTCATCCGGCCGTCAAGGAGCCGGCCGAAAATGAGATGGGGCACGTCCACTATCTCGATTACAAGAATGGCTTCCGTGGCGTAAAATTTGGCTCGCCCTCATCGTCCATTCCAGGTCTCAGCCTGGTCACGGAGCGGGGCACGATGAAGATTTATCAGAAATCGGGCGATACGCTGGCCCTCGGCGCTTGCCAGCTCGATAAGATCCTCTATCATTTTGTCGACGATAAGTTCATGGGAGTCAGTCTCTTCGCGAAGGACGCGGACGACGGCAAGGAGCTGCGGCAGATTTTCGAAATCGCGTTTGGCAATGGCGCAACGGGCAAGCCGCACGCCGATACCGGGGAACACCACCAGCACGCTGACGAGTTTTTCTGGGCAGGAAAAATCGCCAACGCCCGCATCACCTATTCGGACGCTCATATCGCCGAAGCCTGGATTGGCAACAACGATCTTCAGGAAATGTATGGAAAAGTGCAAAAGAAGAACGCGGAGGAGGCGGCAGCTAGCCTGTTCTAGGACGCAACGAGGTTATTATGACAGACAACAAAAAAGAACTTGAAAACAAGAAATTTGGGCTCTCCATGCGAGCCCGGAAAGCGCTTAGCGCCACTTTTCTGGCCGGCGGCCTTTTGGGAGGTCAGGCCGCTCAGGCGTCGGTTCCCGCGTCCACCATCCCGGATCGCGTTGCGGCCGTGCGCACAGAGATGAATAAGCGCGTCGCCGAAGTGCAGTTGTTGAACGGTGAGGAAGCGATCGGGAAGCTGTCCCCCGGGCAGATGCAGATCGCCTCTTGGCTGAACTGGTACAACTGGCCGAACTGGAACAACTGGCGCGATTGGAATAACTGGCGCAACTGGAGTAACTGGGCGAATTTCCTCAACTACTGAGTTCCGCGCTCGTCTTTAAAGAATCCCTGAAAGTTTCGGCTTTCAGGGATTTTTTTTGCCCTCGCTAATCTGGCTGCGTTCCTCGCGTCCGGTAGAAGTGAAAGAGAGGAACCAGAAAATGAAAAACACGAACGAGACTAAAGAATTCGGAATGACCGGGAAGGCCCGCAAAGCCGCCGGGGCCCTGCTTCTGGCCGGAGGACTTTTCGGAGGCCAGGCGCACGCGGCCGTCACCGCCGCCCTTTCCAACATCCCCACCCGCGTCGCCGCCGTGCGCGCCGAGATGAACAAGCGCGTCGCCGAGGCGCAGACTCTGGGTGGACAGGAAGCCGTCGCCAAGCTGCCCTACGCGCAGACCGAGCTCGCCTCCTGGCTGAACTGGTACAACTGGCCGAATTGGAATAACTGGGGCAACTGGGCGAATTGGTCGAACTGGTTCAACTTCTAAAGGGATATGATGAGTGAGATGCAAGAGTACACCGGACCTCAGATGAAGGAGATTGGGCTGCTCATCCTGCAGCCCTCGCCTTTCTGCAACATCGACTGCGATTACTGTTATCTCGCCGACCGCGGCAGCACCAAGAAGATGTCGCTCGAAGTGATGCATAAAACCCTCGACCGCGTTTTTGAGAGCGGCTTGGTCGGCGGACGTTTGAGCGTCGTTTGGCATGCCGGTGAACCCCTGGCCGTTCCGCTGCCCTATTACGAGGAAGCGTTCCGGCAGATCTCCACCTGGGGCCTTCCCGAGGGCAAAATCGTCCATAGTTTTCAAACCAATGGCACTCTCGTCAACGATGCCTGGTGCGAGTTTTTCCTGAAAAACAACTGCAACGTCGGCGTCAGCGTGGATGGACCCGCCCGCATTCACGACAAGCACCGCAAGGACCGCGCCGGCAGAGGCACGCACGATAAAGTCATGAGGGGCATAGAGTTCCTGAAGAAACACAAGGTGCCGTTCCACACCATCTCGGTGATTACCAACGACGCGCTCGATTTCCCGGATGAGGTCTTCAACTTCTTCAAAGATAACGAGATCCACAGCATCGGCTTCAATCTCGAAGAGCAGGAAGGAATTAACCAGATTTCGACCATCGGAGGCGGCGTCAGCACCTCCGGCCGCATCGAGAAGTTCCTCCGCCGTTGCTATGAGTTACAGAAAGAATCGAACGGCGCGGTCTCCATCCGCGAGTTCGACCGGGCGTTCCAGGCCTTGGCCCGCACCGAGGAGATGGACAAGGAAGTGATGGATCATAACGACCAATCGATGCCGTTCGGGATCGTCAGCATCGACTGGCAGGGAAATATCTCCACCTTTTCGCCCGAGCTTTTAGGCGGTAACAGCTTGAAATACGGGAGTTTCTCCTTCGGAAACATCATGGACGACAGCCTCCTGTCGATCAAGCGAAACCCCGGTTTCGTCCGCATCGCCGAGGAAATTCAGGAGGGCATGAAGTTGTGCCAGGAATCCTGCCAGTATTTCTCTTATTGCGGCGGCGGCGCGCCTTCGAACAAGTACTATGAAAACGGAAGCTTCGCGTCGAAGGAAACCATGTATTGCCGGCATACCATCCAGCTTCCGTTCGATATTGTGCTTCAGGACCTCGAAAAGACGCTCTCAATCGCCCAGTAGCTAACGCGTTAATCTTCCTCATACCAGGCGCGCCAGCGTTTGCGCGCGGGGAACAGGCGAATCAACAACATGCCGATGAGGAAGCCTCCGATGTGGGCAAAATAGGCGATTCCGCCGCCGCTGTAGTTGGTGGATGCCAAAGATCCGAAGCCGCTGAAAAATTGAATGGCGAACCAGTAGAGCAGAATAAACGCAGCCGGAATTTCCGCTGTCGTGAAGAAGAAAACAATGATGATGAGAGTCACGATGCGGGAGCGCGGGAACTTAATCAGGTAAGCGCCCATGACGCCGGCGATCGCGCCGCTGGCTCCGATGGTGGGCACGCGTGAATACGCGTTCACCATGACCTGCACGATTCCGGCGGCGATTCCGGCGAGCAGGTAGAACGCGAGAAAACTCGGGCCGCCGATCAGATCCTCGACATTGCGTCCGAACACCCACAGAAACAGCATGTTGCCGATCAGGTGCATCCAGCCGCCGTGGAGAAACATGGAGGTGAACAAAGTCACCAAGCCCGCTCCGCGCATCTGGTCCGGAACGATGCCCCATTGGGTGACGAAGGTGTTCAGCTCATCGGGATTGAGCGTCGCCTGATAGAGAAAAATCAGCACGTTGATGGCGATGAGCGACACTGTTACCAGCGTTCTCGAATAGACGCGCTCGGTTGATCGAAGGGGAATCATGCGGAGTGCGAGGCGAGCACGAAATCCTTATTGGCGCGCCGCTCCCCGCGTGCGATCAGCGCGCGCGCTTCGGCGGCAGTCGCGATGCCCCCGCGCGCGCCCAGCCTGGTGCAGTTCAGCGCGGCCATGGCGTTCGAAAATTCGAGCGTTTCCCGCATGGGCATCCCTTGGAGCACAGCGTAACAAAATGCGCCGTGAAAGATGTCTCCGGCGCCAGTAGTATCCACGCAATTCACGACGAATGCGGGCGAATACACGAATTTGCCGTCCATGCGCGCCAGCGCTCCGTGCGAGCCGAGCGTCATGGCGGCGCATTTCATCCGGTATTCATTCTGGATGGTTTCGAGGGCGCGGAAGGGGTCGCGTTCGCTGGTCCACTGGGCGGGAAATTCGGAACTCGCGACCAGATAATCGACAGAGTTGAGCACGCGATCGAAGCCGTGGTAAATGGTATCCACATCGCAGGTCACAGGAATTCCCTGGCTGCGCGCCAGTTTCGCGGCCTTCTCCACCGCCGGAGTGTCGTGCCCGTCGATATGCAGCATCCGCGCGCCGGCGATTTTTTCGAGGGTGATGCTTTCCGGTTCGAGACGAAGACAAGTGGGCCGGCTCCACAGCACGGTACGCTCCCCGGTGGATTGATCGATGATGATGTACGCGGTCTGATTGGGGCAATTTTCGCGAATCTCCACATCGTCGAGATTGATGCCGGTTTCGCGCAGACTGTCCATTTGCACGCGGCCGCGTTCATCGTCGCCGACGGTGCCGATATATTTGACGCGGAGCCCCAGTTTCGCGGCGGTCGCGAGCGCGCTCGCCACCTGGCCGCCGGGACTGAGAATTTCGGCCTCGAACGGGACCTTGCCGGCGTAGGCGGGGAAGTGCGAGACCAGGAGCAGGGTGTCGGTGGCATTCAATCCGACGCCGACCAGGTCGAATTTAGCAGGGAGCGCCATGGTTATTCGCGGGTCCGCATGCTTACGCATGGCGGTTCGGGGGCGGCGCGGAAACCGCTTCCTGCGGGCGCGGCTCGGTAGCGACGGGGAGTGTGCCTGAGGCTGTGTCTTGGTGCGTTCACTGGATCAGTTTGAGAATCGCCTGCGCGATCGGGTCGTCGTCCTGGACGACGTGAATGATTTCAGAAATGTGGCCTTGGCCCGGGTCGTATAACAGGTCCACGGCGTCGAACGACTTTCTCAGCGCGGCGGTAAACTCGCGAGCCTGGAGGGGCAGCGCCAAATAATCCCACTGGCAGTAGGCGACCAGGAACGGCGGCGCTTTCGGATGCACGTGGGCGATGGGGGATGGGCTGTCTTCGCCCGCGGCGGTGAACGCCTGAATCTTGCTTACGTCATAGACGCCGGAGATGGACGCGACGCCGCGGATGGCGCTCATAGGGACATCGTATTTCTTCAGATAAGTGTCGTCGAGCGCCAGCAGCGCGACCAGATGGCCTCCGGCGGAATGGCCGGCGACGTAGATGCGGCCGGCGTCGCCTCCGTAGCGCGCAATATTTCTATAGACCCACGCGAAGGCGGCCGCGACGTCTTCAATCTGGGCCGGGTGCGGATTTTTCGGCATCACACGATAACTCGGAACCGCGACGGCGATGCCGAGCTTGGCGAAG
>JBEKOZ010000288.1:0-8299 GCA_049521275.1 Bryobacteraceae bacterium
GTGCGCGGAGACCGCGAGTTGCGCCTGATCGATCCCGCAACGAAGCAGGACAAGGTGCTGGCCTCCGGTGCGATCGGCGCCGTATTCAGCGACGGCCCGTTCGCATGGTCGCCCGACAGCAAGTGGATCGCCTATGCGGCCGCCGGCGGGAGTGGCTTAAGCAACATCTATATTGTTGAGGCCGCCGGTGGCGCGCCGCACCAGATTAGTTTCCTCGCGAATTCCAACGTCGACTCGATCTGCTGGAGTCCGGACGGCACTTTCATTCTTTATGAAACCGGCCAGCGAACCGAGGCCCAGCAGGTGGCTCGTATCAATCTGATTCCTCCGCCTCCGAAGTTCTCGGAAGAAGGCTTCGAGACTCTGTTCAAGTCCGAGCCCGCGCACAGCCGCGGCGACGCGGCCACCGACGCGAAGCCTCCAGTCAAGCCCGTCGAGATCATATTTGATGGGATCCGCGAGCGAATTTCGTTCCTGCCGATCGGACTGTCGATCGATGCTCCCACCATCAGCCCGGATGGAAAATCGCTCCTGTTCAGCGCCCGCGTCGGCGGCCAGGCCAATCTCTACCTGTACTCGCTCGAGGCGGCGCCGGGCGGTCGCGGAGGCCGTGGAGGGGGCGGCGCAGGCGCGCGCCAGTTGACCTCGACGCCCGGCCCGAAGAGCCATTTCCAGTTTTCCAGCGATTCGAAGGAAGTGTTTTACCTGGAACGCGGCGAGGTGCAGGCGATGCCGGTGGAGACGCGCGTGGCGCGCCCGGTGAACGTGACGGCTGAAATGGACGTCGACTTCACGACCGAAAAAATGGCTGTCTTCGAGCAGGCGTGGGCCGGCCAGCGCGATCGCTTTTACGATCCGAAATATCATGGCAGGGACTGGAATGAGGTCCGCGCCATGTACACTCCGCTGGTCGAAGGCGCGCAGACCCCCGATGAGCTCCGCCGCCTGCTTCGCATGATGGTCGGAGAGCTGAACTCCTCGCACTCCGGCGTCAGCGCCCCGGCACCAACAGGTGGAGGACGTGCGGTCACCGGACAACTCGGGTTGAGCTTCGATCGCGATACCTACGAGAAAACCGGCAAGCTGAAAATCATTGAAGTGGTTCCGCAATCGCCTGCCGAACTCGCCAAGATCAAGATTGGCGAGGAACTCCGCGCCGTCGACGGCACCGCCATCGGACCACATGTCAGTCTCGATGAGCTGCTCCAGCACAAGGTCGACAAGCGCGTCGTGCTCGACGTCAGCGGACGCGACGTTATCGTCCAGCCCGTCGGCTCGCTGGCCGAGCAGATCTATCGCAAGTGGATCGAAGATAATCGCGCGTACGTCGCGAAAATCAGCAACGGCCGCCTCGGCTACGTCCATATCCGCGACATGTCGGAGCAGGCGCTCACCCAGCTCTACATCGATCTGGACGCCGAAAATCGCGCCCGCGACGGCGTGGTCATCGACATTCGCAACAACAACGGAGGCTTCGTCAACGCCTATGCGCTGGACGTTCTGGCGCGCCGTCCATATTTAACGATGACGGAACGCGGCGCGCCTCCCGCACCCGCCCGGACGGCGCTCGGCCAGCGCTCGCTGGAACTGCCGACGATCCTGGTGGTCAATCAACATTCGCTTTCAGACGCCGAGGATTTCACCGAAGGCTATCGGACGTTGAAGCTCGGCAAAGTCGTCGGTGAACCGACCGCCGGCTGGATCATCTACACCAATTCCATGGAGCTGATCGACGGCTCCAGCATGCGCACTCCCAACACGCTGGTCGAAGGCGCCGACGGCAAGAACATGGAGAATAATCCGCGCCAGGTCGACATCGCCGTCACGCGTCCCATCGGCGAAAGCTACGCCGGCAAGGATTCGCAGCTCGACGCCGCGGTGAAGGAACTCATCGCCGAACTTGGACCTAAAAAATGAAGCGCCTCTTCCTCGCACTGCTGATTCCCGCCGCCTTCGGTCAGGGAGTCGAATTTGTTAAAGCGAATTACACCAAGTACGAATATCAGATCGCCATGCGCGACGGAAAGAAGCTGTTCACCTCCGTCTACCTGCCCAAGGACGGTTCGGAAAAGTGGCCGATCATGTTCCTGCGAACGCCCTACAGCGTCTCGCCTTACGGTGTCGATAATTATCCTGGCGGGCTCGGCCCTTCCGAAAAATTCGCCCGCGATAAATTCATTTTCGCTTATCAGGACGTGCGCGGCCGCAATATGAGCGAAGGAACATTCCGCGACATGACCCCGCAGATCGACGCCAAAAAAGGTCCGCAGGACGTCGACGAATCCTCAGACACCTATGACACGATCGAGTGGCTGGTCAAGAATATCCCCAACAACAACGGCCGCGTCGGCATGTGGGGCATCTCCTACCCCGGCTTCTACACCGCTGCCGGAGTGATTGACGCGCATCCCGCGCTGAAATGCGCCTCGCCGCAAGCGCCTATTTCCGACTGGTTCATCGGCGACGATTTTCATCACAACGGAGCGCTCTACCTGCCCCACGCCTATGGATTCTTCAACGGCTTCGGCCGTCCCCGCCCCGCGCCCCAAATCCCCGCGCAAGCCGCGCCGCCCGCGCCCAATGCGCCCACCACCTGGATCGACGCCTACACATTTTTCATGCGCGTCGGCCCGCTGTCCAACATCAACGAAAAATATTACAAGAACGACGTCGCCTTCTGGAACGAGATGATGAAGCATCCTAATTATGACGAATTCTGGCAGGCCCGCAATCTCCGTCCTCATTTGAAGAACATCGCGCCCGCGGTCATGACCGTCGGCGGCTGGTTCGATGCCGAGGATCTTTTCGGCGCGCTTGAAGTTTATAAATCCATCGAGAAGCAGAGTCCCGGCGCGATCAACACGCTGGTGATGGGCCCCTGGTCTCACGGCGGATGGGCCGGCCGCAGCGAGGGAGAATCCCTCGGCAACGTCCATTTCGGCGACAAGACCAGCGAATTTTATCGCGATAACATCGAATTTCCGTTCTTCGCATTTCATCTGAAAGGCGCCCGCGACCCGCACTTGCCCGAAGCATTCGTATTCGAAACCGGCACCAACGTCTGGCGCACATACGACGCCTGGCCCCCGAAAAATGCACATCCAGCGTCGCTTTACCTCGAAGCAGGCGGTAAATTGTCCTTCACCGCTCCGTCCGCCGATTCTTTCGACGAATACATCAGCGACCCCGACAAGCCCGTGCCTTTCATCGCCGGTCAAGCGGCCGGCATGACGCGCGAGCACATGACTGAAGACCAGCGCTTCGCCGCCTCCCGCACCGACGTTCTGGTCTATCAAACCGAGCCTCTCGAATCCGACATCACCATCGCCGGTCCGCTCACACCCAGCCTTTTCGTGTCGACCACCGGCACCGATTCCGATTTCGTCGTCAAGCTCATCGACGTCTATCCCGACAATTACCCTGACAACGTTCCCAACCCCGCCGGCGTGCGTATGGCGGGTTATCAGCAACTCGTCCGCGGAGAATTAATGCGTGGCCGTTTTCGCAACAGTTACTCCAAACCCGAGCCGTTCACGCCCGGCAAGACTGAGAAAGTCGAGTACGTCATGCCCGATATCAACCACACCTTCCGCCAGGGCCATCGCATCATGGTGCAAGTGCAAAGCTCGTGGTTTCCGCTCGCCGATCGCAACCCGCAAACCTTCGTCGACATTTATAACGCGCGAGCCTCGGACTTTAAGAAAGCGACCGAGCGCGTCTATCACTCGCCCGCCGCAAGCTCCCGCATTCTGGTGAACGTGGTTCCTCTCAAGTAGCTCATGTGAGGCTCAGGTACTGGGCGTGGCCTCGCCGTGGCTTGCGACGGGCAAAGACTTTAGAATCAGTGACAAAGCGCGGCTTCGAATCGCGGATGGAGGGGATTGAAATTAAACGTTTACATTGTTCTCTAAGGGTGCTACAATGCCTCAATTGTTTGTTGGGGAAGTGGAAGTTTCACTCCTTTTGTCTGGCGTGAGTAGGTATGGCGAGGGCTCGGAGCCCGTGCTGTGCCGACAAGGCCAGGGGTAAGACTAAGTCTCAGTTTAACGGCTGGCGTCAGTTGGCCGCTTTAAGTCTAGTGTGGGAAAGGGAAAGATTCGAATGAACCTCTCGCGACGTGGGTATGCTGTTCTCCTCGCCATTGGCGTGCTGCTTGCTTTCAGCGTTTCCGCCTTGGCTCAATCTTCGTCCGGCACCGTATCCGGCCAAATCACCGACCAGACAGGCGCCGTCGTACCGGGCGTGTCCGTCAAGTTGATTGAACCGTCAACCAACATCACGCTCACAACCGTGTCCAACGATGCTGGACGCTACATCATCGTGGACATCAGCCCGGGCACCTACGACATCATCTTTGGCAAGGCCGGGTTTTCGACGCGCAAGGTGGACAGGCAAGCCGTCAACGTAGCTGAAATCCTGACGATCAACGCCATCCTTGAAGTAGGCCAAGTCACCAACGTGGTAGAAGTGAGCTCGGCGGCGGGTGCTGAACTCCAGACCGTCAACGCCACTGTGGGAACCACGGTTTCGGGCGATTCCTTGATTTATCTTCCGATCTTTGGCAACGACGCCTCGAGTCTCGCGATCATGCAGCCGGGCGTTTCGCCGGAAGGCTCGGTCGCCGGCGCGATGTACGACCAGAACACCTTCCAGTTGGACGGCGGCAATAACTCCAACGATATGGACGGCAGCATGAGAGACTACACCGGGAGTTACGCTCACGGCGCCTACGCAGGCATGGGCAGTCCTCCGAGTGGCGTGCTTCCGACGCCGCCCGACACCATTGAGGAATTCAAGGTGGGTACCGCGGGACAGACGGCCGACTTCAACGGTTCTTCCGGAGCACAGATCAGCGTCGTGACGAAACGCGGCACCAACTCGTTCCATGGCTCGGCGTACTATTACTACAACGCCAGCGACGTTGGCGGTGCCAACACCTGGGACGCCAACCACACCCCCAGCGGAAACCTTGGCTATACGCCGATTCCGATCACTCACAACAATCGCTACGGCTTTACCGTCGGCGGCCCGCTGCTGCCGAAACTGGCCGGCGGCAAGACCTATTTCTTCTTCGGTTACGAAGCCTTCAACTACCCGCAATCGTCGATTGTCAACAGGGCTACGCCCACTCCTCTGCTTCGCGCGGGCGTCATTCAAATTGACGAAGGCGGCACCTACGTTCCCTACAATATCAATCCCGGCGCGGTTACGGTTGGGGGAACTACCTATGCGCCGGCAGCGTGCGGCTCCGGTGCCGGAGGCAATTGCGATCCGCGCGGGATCGGTCTCAATTCCCTCGTTTCGACGCTCTGGAGCAAGTACATGCCGTTGCCGAATAACTTCAACACCGGCGATGGCGCCAACGTGGAGGGCTTCCAAGGTGTGGCGTCTCTTCCAGAGAAAACCGCGTTCCTGGTCGGCCGCATCGACCATGACTTCAGTGAAAAGTGGCGCATGTTCGGCAGCTACCGTTACTATGGGCTCACGCAGTTGACCACCAATCAGACCGATATCGGCGGCGCGCTGCCGGGCGATACCTTCGGCCAGGTCGATGCGCGTGCTCCGCGGCCCCAGAAGCCGGATATGCTGGTGGGTGGATTGACCACCAATATCAGTCCGACCATGACCAACAATTTTAGCTATAGCTTCACCAGGATCTGGTGGCAATGGGCCTCCTCGGCCGCACCGCCCCAACTGCCCGGGCTCGGTGGGGCGCTCGAAATCGGCGGCGAGACTGCCGGCGCGCTGATCCCCTATAACGTAAACAACCAGAACACGCGTCAGCGTTTCTGGGACGGTCATGATCAGCAGTTGAAAGACGACATTACCAAGATCACGGGCAATCACGTCATTCAGTTTGGTGGACTCTTTGGCAGGAATTTCGACTATCACGAACGCAACGATAACGGCCAGGGCATCAACACCTCGCCGGTGTATCAGGTCGGGAGCGGTTCGGGCATCAGCTACAGCGCTGCTACCCAGCCGGCGAATCTCCCCGCCAGTCAGCAAGGCAACTGGAACTCCTACTACTCCGAAGTTTTAGGGATCGTCAATCAGCCGCAACAGCTATTCACCCGTAGCGGCGCGCAACTCACTTTGAACCCGCCCTTAACGCCTATGTTCGATAAGAGCGGCATCAACTTCTACAACCTCTACATCACAGATTCCTGGCACATCAAGCCGACCCTAACCCTTACCTACGGTTTGGGGTACCAGGTGGAAATGCCGCCGGTCGAGCAGAACGGCAAACAGGTGGAGTTGGTGAACCAGGCCGGCAATCCGATCAAGTTTACCAATTATTTTGCCACCAAGGCTGCGCAAGCGGAGCAGGGTCAGGTTTATAACCCGATTGTCGGTTTTGCGACCATCGCCAATGTCGTTGGCGCCAGCCACACGTATCCTTACGCCCCGTTCTACGGCGGGCTAAGCCCGCGTGCGGCAATTGCCTGGAACCCGAAGGGCAACGGCATGCTCGGCAAGTTAACGTTCCTGCATTGGCGCCTCCTCGACCGGCCAATGCCTGGGTAGCGCCGGCGTGACTCCCGCGACTGCCTTCCGCATTGGAACCGATGGTTTGACGGCCCCGATTCCGACGCCTTCGACGACGCTGGCGCAGCCGTTCTTTCCTGGAATCAATGGAAATGTGGCGGCAGGCGCGGCTTCCGTGCTCGATCAGACCTTCCGGCCGGCGGCGACCTACAACTACAACTTCAGCATCCAGCGGGAAATCAGGCCCAAGATCATATTTGAAGCCGGTTACATCGGCCGCATCATCACTCACGAATGGATGCAGCGCGATCTCGATGCAGTCCCCACGATGATGACCCTGGGTGGCCAGAGCTTTGCGCAGGCCTACGCGGGTATGTACATCCCCGCCTGCGGACTCAGTCCCACCTGCACCGGGAACACCAATGTTCCCGTGCAGCCGTTCATCGAAGCCGCGCTGGGCGGAGCCAATTCCAGCTTCTGTTCAGGCTTCGGTAGCTGCACGGCGGCCGTGATGAACAACCCGGCCATGTTCAACTACCTGACCACCTCGCAGAATTTCAGTCTGTGGTCGGCCATGGAACACGCTTCTTCCTGGACTTTGGGACGCACCATTCCGAGCAGCCAGAGTGCGGCGATCCCGTCCGGCCAGGCGTCGGGCATTTTCGCCGACGACAGCTCCGGCTCTTCCAACTACAATGCGCTTTACACCACGTTCAAAACCCAGGATTGGCATGGGATCACGACTCTCTCGAACTTCACCTGGGGCCGCGCGCTCGGTACCGGCAACCAGTCTCAGGCGACCTCCGAATATACGGTGGTCAATCCCTATAACGTGCGCCAATCCATGTACGGCCCGCAGTTCTACGACTACAAGTTCCTCTACACCCAGACCTTCCTGTGGTCGGAGCCGTGGTTCAAGTCGCAGAGAGGCATCCTCGGACATGCGCTCGGTGGATGGAGGATCGCACCGATCTTCACCGCCCGCAGCGGCGCGCCGTTGGCTGTTGGGAACATTTGTGGCTGCAGCGAGTCGTTCGGGGAGACCCAGGACGGCGGCACCAACGATGGCGCGGTCCTGGGCGCGAAGTATACCGGCGGCAACACGGCCATCTACAACCAAAACGTCGCGAACAGCGCCTCTGGAGCGGGCATCCTGAGCAACGCTTCCAACGGTGGAAACAGTATCAATATGTTCTCCAATCCGAACGCAGTCTACAACGAGTTCAGGCCTTGCATCCTGGGCTATGACACCAGTTGCGGCTCGTCCGGCCAGATTCGCGGCATGTCTGACTGGAACATGGATTTGAACGTAGCCAAGGACTTCGCCGTGTTCCGGGAGAGGGTTTTCTTGACCTTGTCCTTCCAATTCACCAACGTGTTCAATCACGAGGCTCTGTACGACCCGTACCTGAGCATCGGCAATCCTGCCTATTGGGGCGATCTGGGATCGAACGCGAACGGTTCCTTGAGCAGTCCTCGCACGTTGACGTTTAACTTGCGAGCGAAGTTCTAATCCACGGGTAGTATTAGCTGAATAGGGCGCCTCGGGGAACTCCCCGAGGCGCCCTTTCAGTTTGTGGGGACCAGGAAACAGCTTCCAACTGGTACCAGAGTCACGCCCGCAAACGTCCTCTTCCGAGCCGTGTCCGAAGGGAGCGGATTACTGAAAACGGCTAGGAAATCGCTCCCTTCGGTCACGGCTCGGAAGAAGTCGGCTGCGTCTTTTCCGCGATCTCTGACGCATGGCGGCTCAGCGGCGGCACCGCTGCCGTTACTGCTCGGCCTCAACACGGAACCGCCATGCGTAAGC
>JBEKOZ010000289.1:0-12273 GCA_049521275.1 Bryobacteraceae bacterium
CTGGCGGACCTCAAGAATCCGAACGATCCGATTCACGAGTTCATTAAGAAGCACAGCGTGCAGGTTCTGAAACCGCAGATGGCGACGGGCGCAAAAGCGTATTACGCCAATCTCGACGGGTCGGTGCGATAAGAAGCTCCTCATGCCGCATCTCAACTTCATCTATCCGAACGAGACTGAGCTTCAGTGGAGCATTCTGATCGTGCTCTATCCGTTTATAACAGGCCTGGTGGCAGGAGCGTTCCTTCTGGCGTCGCTGGAGCGGGTGTTCCGGGTCGAGGCCGTCAAGCCGACCTACCGGCTGGCGCTACTCACGGCTCTATCGTTTCTCCTGGTCGCACCTTTGCCGCTCCAATTGCATTTGGGGCACCCGGAACGATCCCTGGAGATGTACCTAACGCCGCATCGCTCCTCTGCGATGGCGATGTTCGGCTTCGTTTATTTGTGGTATTTGATGGTGGTTCTGCTGCTCGAAATTTGGCTCGATTACCGGCGCGATATCGTGCTTCTGGCTCGATCGCGCACCGGCTTCCTCAGAGTGATCTACAAGATCATGACTCTGGGTTCCGACAACATCAGCGAGCGTTCTCTGCACCTGGACGAGCGAGTCGGTTACATTATCACCGTCATCGGGATCCCCTCGGCGTTTCTGCTTCACGGCTACGTGGGATTTATTTTTGGCTCTATTAAAGCCAATCCTTGGTGGTCCAGCCCTCTGATGCCGGTTGTATTCATTTTCTCGGCGATGGTCTCCGGCATCGCGGCGGTCATGTTGCTGTACATGCTCCTGACCCGGATGCGCGGCCGTCGTGTGAACATCGATTGCGTAGACGCCATTGCCAAGTATCTTTTTTATATTTTCTTGATCGACTTCAGCCTGGAAATGCTGGACCTGAAGGGCTCGATTTACCGCCGCATCGACCAAACGTTGAGTGTTGGCCGCAGGTTGGCTGGGTTGGAGTCCGGAGAGCCCCGCATCCACCGCAGCATCGACCTCAATCTCCACCAGCTCGCCGCCGGCGCCCCGGCACAACTTGGCGCAGGTGCGCCGCAAATCATGCGGCGCTATGCCGGGAACGCCGACTTCGGCTGAATACTTTTTGAGCATCTGCCAGACGACCTTTTCACCCAATCGCTCGCCCGTGACGCATCCACTGCGGCTAACCGGCCGGAAAACGTGATCGGCGGCGACACCTGCGCTCGAAGTCCAAGCGTCAATCGCTAGCTTCACCTCAGGTTGGCATCGGTGCGGTACGAACGCGTCCATGTTTTCCGACAAGATCGACGATACACCAGCGTCCGTCACGCTGTTGAAGGTGTGTGAATTTGAGGGCCGCAACTTCCGATCGCCGAAGTCCGCAGCCAAGAAGAACCGCGAGGATGGCACGATCGCGCAGACCGCTAACCTTCGTGATATCCGGCGCGCTCAACAGCGCTTGCGCCTGTCGCCGAGACAACCAGTTCCCGACACGAATGCCAGTCGCTTTCACGCTCTTGACGCGGCTGATTCCCTGGGCCAACTCCGGCGCGAGCAACCCGTTGTCCGCCGCCTCCGCCGCCAGCTTGCGAATAGCCGACATTCTAATGATGATTGACGAAGACCCCAGCCCTCGCTCTTCGAGCGATACCCGCCACGCGCTCACAGTGGCCTTGGTGAAACCCGGCCGCGCGCCTGCTGGAACCACTCCATAAATTCATCGAGTGCCATGTTGTACACGCGCTTTGTGATCGGTGAGGAGACGCTGTCGAGCACGAGCTTCTTCAATTTCTCCCACTGCGCGATCTTTTCAATTGCGATAAGTTCGTTCATTTTGAGTCCAGATGTTGGGCATTAACGGCCACATGAACATTACCTCGGTGGGAGGCACATCAAGCAAGAAAGCAAGACATCTACCGAAATCCCGTCCATAGGGAGGAGAGGGATCAAAAGGCAACCGAACATGCTGCCTACAACGAAAATGCCAAATCAAAGTTGAGATTTTCGACGTGTATCGGCCACGGCATAGCAGGGCATGGATATCGCGTCGGCAACGAAAAACACAAGAACCGACGGCGCGTTTCCTAGGTTCTCTCGTAGGATCATCCGGAAGACGAAAAACGTTTCCCCTCGCTCTTTACCGCCGGTAATATAGGATAGAACGATGATCCTTGCACTCTCGAGGTTCAAAGTTGCCAATGGCACCGAAGAAGCGGTCGCTTGCGCGTTCCTTGAACGCCCGCGTCTTGTGGAAAAGTCCGAAGGATTTCTGGGATTGGAAGTGCATCGGGAATGCGCCGACAGGTCGGTTTTCTATCTATCCACTCGCTGGACCACCGAATCTGCCTTTCGCAAGTGGCACGCGAGTGAAGCGCATCATGCCTCACATAAGGGCATACCCAAAGGACTCAAGCTCGATCCGGCTTTCACTCAATTGTCCATCCTGGAGTATCTATGCGATTGAATCCTGTGGGTGTCGAGGCGAGCAACGTCCTGAAGACACGCCGGGAACTGATTGCGGTGCGCGTCACCGACCTGTACTTTGAAGCCCATCCCGGCCTCGAAGCGAAATGGAAAGACGCGCGCAAGAAATGCACCGAAGATACTCTGCACCACGTCGATCATTTGTCGGAAGCCTTGCACCTCGGACAGCCGGCCTTGTTTACCGAATATGCCGCTTGGATCGCGAAGCTGCTGGCCCACTTACGCATTCCCGGCGAGGCGTTGTCGTCCAATCTGGCGATCCTCGGCTCGGTAGTGGCTTCTGAAATGGAGGCCGCCGGCGGCGCCCTGGCCTCCCAATACCTGGACGCGGCCATCGCTCGAATCGCCGCCGCGGCATCGGAGCTTCCCTGCTACATGGACGGATCCGGATACCTCGACGTTGTGGGTCGCGATTATCTCGCCGCCCTGCTACGGGGAGACCGCCGGCTGGCAACCGAGCTGATCCGGGAAGCGGTGGAGCGTGGCGCGCCGGTGAAGGAAATCTACCTGGAAGTGTTTCAGCGCAGCCAGTACGAAATCGGCCGCCTGTGGCAGATCAATGAAATCAGTGTGGCCAAGGAGCATTACTGCACGGCGGCCACGCAATTGATCATGTCGCAGCTCTATCCGCACATTTTCGCCGGAGACAAGAACGGCGGAACCTATGTCGGGATGTGCGTGTCCGGAAATTTGCATGAGATCGGCGGGCGCATGATCGCGGATTTTTTCGAGATGGCCGGCTGGAACTCGTATTACCTGGGAGCGAATACGCCTTCTGAGGGCGTTGTCGAAACCTTGGTGGAGAGGGGCGCGGATGTCCTCGGAATCTCGGCGACCATGACCGCCCAGCTCGGCGCGGTGGAGGAGCTGGTGGAGATCGTGCGCGCCAAAAGCGCCTGCGCCGGCGTCAAAATCCTGGTCGGCGGTTATTCGTTCAATATCGCGCCGGAGCTTTGGCGCGCGGTCGATGCCGACGGAACCGCGCGCGATGCGGAGGGCGCCATTCAATTAGCCGGACGCCTGATCGAAAAGGATGCCGTGAACGGACGACCCTCATGACGCCACAGCCCGGCGAGGGCATCGCCATCCGCTGCGATGCGCGGGGAGTCGTGCAATCCGTGGTGAGCGACGAACTCGGAGTTTCCTTGCGCGTTCCGCCTGGATCGAGCATTGTTCAAATCGCCGCCGGAGCGGATGCCGAAAAGGCCCGCCAGTTTCTGCTGTCCTTGCAGAATCTGCACGCCGCTTTCAATTGGGAGATCGCGGTCCCCTTCCAGGGAGGCGTTGCGCCTCTCAATTTCAGCGGCGGAGCGGTCGAGAACGGATTTCTTATCGTCGCCGCGCGCTCCCGCAACGACGCTGCCACGGTCAGTGAGCAGTTGACGGAAATCACGAACGAACAGGCCAATGCGCACCGCTCCACCGCTAAGGAGCTGGCGCGGGAAAACGATGGCGGAGTTTACGACGAACTGATGCGCGTGAACAACGACCTGGCCAACCTCCAGCGCGAGCTGTTCCGGAGAAATGTCGAACTCGCGGCCATGAACGAACAGAAAAACCAGTTTCTGGGAATGGCCGCCCACGACTTGCGCAGTCCCCTGGGCGCCATCATGAGCTATAGCGAGTTTCTGGAGGAGGAAGCGGGGCCGCAGCTCAGCCAGGAACATCGTGAGTTCATCACGACCATCAAGGATTCGAGCCACTTCATGCTCGGCTTGATCAACGATCTTCTCGATGTCACGCAGTTCGAGTCCGGAAAACTGAAGATGGAACTGCGCCCCACCGACCTTCTTGACTTGGTGCGCAGAAACGTTGCGCTAAACCTGGTCCTGGCGTCAAAGAAACAGATTCGTGTGGTGCTAAACTCAGGTTCGCCACTCCCTCCTCTACCGCTCGATCGCGGCAAAATCGAACAGGTGCTGAATAATCTGCTGAGCAATGCGATTAAGTTCTCGCATGTGAATACGGAAGTCTCGGTCATCCTGAGCCGTGAGGATCGGCACGTCGCGATCACGATCGCGGACCAGGGGCAAGGCATTCCCGAGGAGGATCTCCCGAAGCTCTTCAAACCGTTCAGCCGTACCAGGGTTAGAAGCACAGGCGGCGAACCCAGCACCGGGCTCGGCCTCTCCATCGTGCGCCGGATCGTCGAAGGTCATGGAGGCACCGTGGATGTAGAGTCGCAGGTCGGCACGGGAGCCTCATTCCGCGTACGTCTTCCTTTCGATCCGTCGATTGCGCCGACGGACCTTGAGTAAGCGCTCACCCCGAACCCAAGGAACTTAAGCCCGGCGATTGTGGGCCCTTTGGGGGATCATCTTGCGGCTTGCGGTTCCCTTGCATTACCGCGTTAACCGTCATTAACGTCCGCTTTTCGCGAACGTTGTCCAAATCAGCCCCGAACGGCCACCGCTCAGGAGCTCGGGCTTCGGCCATTGCATCGGTTTCCGTTAGCGGTGGCGGAGCCATATCAATCGGGGAAGTTAACGCCAACTCGAAGAAATCACTTCGGGTAGGAAACTCATCGGGAGTACGATGGGAGGTCTCGGAAACTGGAATTACGGCACGAGGGCAGCACCGATGGGCCCGTCGACTTTATGATTTGTTCTAACTGCGGAAACCAGATTGCGGAGAACGTGGCTTTCTGCGCGAAGTGCGGGTCTCGGGTAGGCCCCCTAGGCGCGTCGGCGCAACGGCCGCGGCGAAATCCACTGATCATCGCACTGTTGATTGTGGCTGCCTTCATGGTTGTGGGCGCAGGCATAATCGTCTTCACGATTGGAGGGATCGCCGTTCCCAAGATGCAGCGCGCCACGAGGCAGGTGGCGGAGGTGAACGCCGTCCAACAGATTTGAAATTATTCAGATGGCTCAGGCGCAGTATTTCTTGCAATTCCAGCGATATGCCGCCGGCGGTAGGCCAGGTCCCTCTGCAGTCCGGCGTGATCCGTCAAAACGTTGGCCCTGCACCGGCGACCGGAGCGGACCAAGAGCTCCAGTAGGAGCAATGTGCGGTGAGCCCGAGGGGGGCCTAAACACGGTCTTCCGAACAAGAACCTCAAGGAGAAGGCAATGGCCATCGGGCGTCGCCATGTAACGGGTGCGGCGGTTGGCGCTATCCACCTGCACCCCGACAAGCCTTTGAGGATGCCGCCCTCAAAGGTACCCCTTAGCGATGCCGGCCCGTAAAGGTTCGCTACCAACGATTGCAATCGATCCACCTGTCGCGTATCCTGTCTCCCGATGAGGTGCATGAACTGTAGTTACGAATGCGCCGGTAAGTTTTGCACAAATTGCGGAGCGTCGTTGCTGAAGATGGAGGAAATTCGCTCTATCGAAGACTCTTTAAAGGCGACCAAGCGGAAAGGGGATTTGGTTGGCAATTGGGTTTGTGATCTGCGTGCTTATCGGAGTCTTGAGGGAATGTTGAGTTATCGGTACACCTCCGCACTCACCCAAGTTTGTGGATTGTTTGAAGGAGCCTGAAGACCGTTGTCGGTCATTATCGGCGTCCCCGGTTTAAGGATCTCAGCACGTATCTTGACGAATAGAACCGCTAATAAGGCTCCACGCCTGGCTCGATTCTGGAGGGCGTACGAGGCGACGTTGTAGTGATTGTTCGCGCCTGTGCTCAGTTGCGTAGCCGCGCCGAATCTCGGGTCCGACCGCTGGCTGAGCAACGGGCGTTGAAAGGCCCCGCTACCGGCCCACGCGCGACGGCATGGCCGAGAGGCCCAAGACGCGACCGCCCAAAATATAGTACACCGCCGGAATGCAAGGCAGGCGATAATTGGCTTCGGTTGAACTGCGGACTGTGCCGCGAACGCGGGATGGTGCGTACATCGACTAGCCGCTTTTACATGGTGTGCTTTCAGAAGTTGGATGAACTCCTTTGCCGAGCGCGTGGAGTGCCCGATGGTCATGACGCTCAGCGATTTCTGAGGCGCGCGCTCTTCCATTTCAAACACCTACCTTGACCCGTGGCGAATAGACAAACGAACTCGGCCATTACCGCACTGAACCGCAGCTCCCCGATTTGTTATACTGATCCGGACTTGAGGGATGGATGTGCAGACGCGCTCGCTGGCTGATCCTGTGTTTCGCCCTATGGGTCGTGACCGGCGCGATGGCGGCCGATACCGCTGGGTTTTGTAAAAGCCACGCTCCCACTTTGGCGATCGAAGAAGGCGACTGGAACGGTTGGGGAAACGATCCATCGAACTCGCGCCAGCAGCGTGATCCGGGATTCGCGGCCAACGATGTTGGGCGCCTGAAACTGAAATGGGCCTTCGGATTTGCCGGCCAGAGCGTCGCCTTCGCGCATCCGACGTTTGCAGGCGGCCGCATTTTCATCGGCAGCGCGGCTGGCGCCGTTTATTCGATCGACGCTGCCACCGGATGTATCCACTGGGTTTATCGCGCGGATGCAGCCGTGAGAACGGCGATCCTGATTACGAAGCTTCCGGCGGGGAAATGGGCGGCCTTCTTCGGCGACCGCCGCGGAAATGCTTACGCCATCGACGCTGAAACAGCGGAGTTCCTCTGGAAGATTCGCGTCGACGAGCATCGCGGGGCGCGCATCACCGGTTCGCCGGTGCTGGCCGGTGGACGGCTTTACGTTCCGATGAGTTCGGACGAAGAATCGCTGGCGCAAACGCCGGAGTATCGCTGCTGTACGTTCCGTGGCAGCGTGACCGCACTTGACCCGTCCACTGGCCGGATCGTCTGGAAGTGCCCCGTGGTCGATGGTCCCTCCAAGCCTTACTCTTTGAGCGCCAGCGGTACCGAGATGGTCGGCCCGGCAGGCGCGGGAATCTGGTCGGCGCCCACCATCGACATCAAGCGCCAGGTGCTGTACGTGACCACGGGGAATTCCTATACCGGCGTGGATCTCGGCACCAGCGACGCGATTGTGGCCGTCGATCTCGACAGCGGAAAGCTGGTCTGGTCGCGGCAGACCCATGCGAGAGATAATTTCATCGCCGGCTGCCCGTATCACCCCAACTGTCCCCCTGGCAATGGAGACGATTTCGATTATGGATCGTCAGCCGTGCTCCGAACATTGCCGGATGGATCCGAGATTTTGGTCGCTGGGGAAAAATCCGGGGTAGTGTATGGCCTCGACCCGGACCATCAGGGGAAAATTCTATGGCAGACGCGTGTCGGCGAGGGCGGTTCGCTGGGCGGCATTCAATGGGGCCTCGCGGCAGATGAAGGGCTGGTCTACGCCGCCGTCTCGGATCGATTGCTCGGCCGATTCAACCGCGCCGGTCTGTACGCCTTAAAGCTTGCCACCGGCGAGTTGAAATGGAGCGCGCCCGCCCCTGCCGCGCCCGGCAATCCCGCGCAATCCGCCGCCGTTTCGACCATGCCCGGCCTGGTCTTTTCCGGATCCGTGAACGGACACTTTCGCGCCTACTCGATCGCCAGCGGTGCGATTGTGTGGGATTACGACACCAAGCGCGCCTTCGATACGGTAAACGGCGTCGAGGGGCACGGCGGCTCCATCGACGGCCCGGGACCGGTGATCGCGCATGGCATGGTCTTCACCAACTCCGGCTACGTGTCGTTCGGCGGCACGGCGGGTAACGTGCTGCTTGCGTTCTCCATTGATGGAAAATGATCGCCTTAGCGGAACGAAACCATCTGGGCCCGAATATCTATGAACGCGGCGCGCACGTCGTCGAACGCGGTTGGTGGGATTTGCCCGCCCGCGGATTGTGGGATGGTCGCGAGAATCACGCCGCGAATCGGTACCGGCGTGAAACGCTCGGTGGGCGGAAAATTCGCCAGCGCGTAGGGCGGAACATCCATTTGAGTCGCCCCCGGAAGCGCCACGCACACGCACGTTCCCATGGCCGATGAATCCGGATGAACGTTGAATGCCGCAATCACCATCTGCCGGTCTGCCCCGACTCCGGTCCACTGCAACCGCACTCCGGAACCACGGTCGACCTCCTGCACTTCCTTGCGGTTCACCCAGTCGAAACCTGGGGAAACCTCGATCGGCACATCGAACTTGGAGTCGGCTGAGCGAACCCGGTACTGGCCCGGTGAGAGAAACAAGGGGGCGCCCGGACCCCAGATCACCGGCGCCATCCCTCCTACCGCGGCCGAATACTGGCCTTCCACTTTCTTCGAAGGGAGTTTCGCGCTGCGCGCACCATCGCCGATTGTCAGCCGAGGGCCAAGGTCGAGCGGCGCGGTAAATTCGCCGATAAAGCGCTGCGCCCGAAATAACAGATCGGAGATGAGCGAAAACTCCCCGGTATAGGAAGTGCAGGTTCCCGCCGGCGGCAGGGTCTGAAAAGGCGTAGGCGTGCCGTCTCCGGCTCGGAAGAAAAAGGCCGCCGCAGAATCGAGCGTGAACTCGTCCGGTTGGCCGCGCCGTAGTTCCAGAATGCCCTGAATGCGCGTCGCGATCACGATGCCGCCGCGCTTGCCCGCCGCCACCGGACGCAGCGGCCATCCTTCCGGCTGCTGGCAGACGCCATTACGTGCGGCGATGCGCAGCGCTGCGAAATTACTCACCCGGCCGGGCGCGGATTCGATCCACATCGGCGTCCAGCAACCCTCCGGAGCCCCTTGGGGGACCGTAAACGTCAGATCCTGACCGCGAACGGAAACCACGCGCGCCGCGACACCTCCGACGAACAGTTTGGGATGCGCGTCATTCAAGCCATTGACACGAATCGTCGTCTTTTGGCGGCGCCGCACCTCATTGCGATTTACAGGACCCCAGCCAGCGCCGTTGAGCGTGAAAATTCCAGGGCTCGAGTGCGCCGACGCAACCGTCTGCGCGCTACTCACTCCCTGGCTGGTCTCGACCGAGATCTGGATTTCGCCGGCGGGCAGATCCGCCGGAAGATCGGCTTCAATTCGGACCCCGGTCGCCTTGACGGGAGCAATCGATGCCTTCCAGTCTCCACTTTTCAGATGAATCACAGTCGGCGAACCGGGGCTCGTCAAGCGAAGGCCGGGAATGATAATCCGGGCCACCGGCGCCAGTTTGCCTCCCGGAAGCGATGCCGGCATCTGGCTCGCCGCGTTGACGATGCCACGGGGCGCGATCGCTGGGGCCTGCGCCAGCACCACGCCGGAAAAGACCAACCCCGTCCAGATAGACTTCTTAGCCAAGAGTCTTCACAAACGATCGTCTTAATTCCGCTACCCGCGGACCCATATACGGCTCGAGACGCGTCTTTCCCTCTTGAGGCAGCCGTGCCAATGTGGTCTGGTAGCGATACTTTTCGCTGATGCAATTCAGCTTCCGTGCGGCCGGATCGAAGACCCAGAACACCACGTCGATATACGGCTCCTCCGGCCCGGTCACGTGCTCGCGGTCAAGGCGCCGCAGCCCCCCGTCATTTTTCCCTCCGTCGATATTCTGCCACACCACGCGCAGAAGCTGATCCGCATGGTTCTCGTCCGTGAAATACCATCCCTGATTGAAGCCGTTATTGAAAATGCATTTCGCGATTTCGAAGCGCATGCCTCGCACATCGGTGTACCAAAGATGGAATCCGGGAAGAATGCCGCCTTTTGCCGGTTCGCAGCGTAGCGACAAGCTGGCGTCGCCGGCGAAACTCGCGCTCCATCGCTCGCCCCGGCTGGTGAAGAAGCTGCATGTTCCGAAACCCGCGATTTTGTGCGCGATGGCGTTACCGGCCAGTGCAGGATAATCGCGCAGCAACAACCTTTCGTCATCGTCGTCCTGCTGGCTGGCTAACAGCGGGAACGTTAGAATCGTCAGAATCGGCAAAATCCGTACAAGTCGCATAAGAACCTCTAGTTGGAAATCGAGATCAGAGCGTTCGCCTGAGTCGAGAAACCGTTGAACGTAGCCACAAAGCTGTTGTCGCCCGCGGGAAGATTTCCTGGAAGCACGACATTGAATTGATACAGGCCGGGCCCGACCACGCCCGCGAAGCTGACGCTGGCTACGATCCCTCCCACCTTGATCGTCGGCATAACCGGCAGCGTTCCGAATGCCGTGAGGGACCCGTTGACGATCTCAGGCGACGTCTGCCCGAATCCGTTGCCATACACCTCGATCGTCTCACCGGGACTCGCCGGCGTCGATAGGCCTGGATAAAGCGTGGTGGGCCCTATTAAAGCTCCGGTCAGGTGAACTGCCGCCACGTATGCCGCCGGAAGAAACTGGTAGAAGCCCGGCGCGTAGGTCTGCATCGTGACGGTGGCGTCACTGCTGGTGCTGAGATTATTCTTGAGCTGTACCTGCACCGGGCCGGTGGTGGAATCGAGTGGCGTCAGCACGTTGACCTGCGTCGGGCTGATGTAGTAGATAAACCCCGGTTTCCCGTCCACCGTGACGCCGACGCCGTCGAGCGAAGTCGGCAGTTGGTTGTTCACGAAATCCGACGTCTGCCAAGTCCGCGTATCGGGAGCCAGGTTCGCCCCCTTGACCTCGATGAACGTGTTCTGCGCGATCACGGGAGCCTCACCCGTCGCATTCAAGACCGAGCTGATTGATGGACCTGTCCCCGAAGCGAAGAATCCCGAGATCGAGGTGACAAACGCGTTCGATCCTAATCCTGTGCTGAGAATAGTGCTGGCGTTTTTCGGCTGCGCCGCTGCCAGCGTGGGGAAATCAGTCGACTTCGTCATGCCCGACAGATACACGATTCCGGAGGGAGTGATGGCCACGGAAGCCACGGCGTCGTTCTGTGTGCCGCCGAGATAGGTGACGTATAGCGGAGAGCCACTCGAGCTGAACTGCGCCAGGAATCCGTCACCGAAAGTCTGGGTCGTCGTCAGGTAGCCTGGACCGGCGAGCGTCGGCTGAAACGCGCCTGCCGTGACCGGAAAATCGGCCGAATTGGTGAAACCCGCGAGGTAGATATTCCCCGCGGCGTCCGTCGTCATCGCCAAAGCGCAGTCGTCGCCGGCGCCGCCGAAATAGGTCGAAAAAACAAGCGCGGTCCCACCTGCGTTCAGCTTCAGAAGGAACGCGTCGCCGAAAAACATATCGACCGCAGGGGGAATCGACGTTGGCCCATGATAGGAAGTCTGGTAACTCCCCGCGGTGACCGGGAAGTTCCGCGACGTCGTCGATCCGGTCGCGATTACGTTGCCCGAGGCATCCGCCGCCAGCGACGAGATCCAGTCGTCTCCCGACCCGCCTATATAGGTCGAAAAGATCAGCGCGGTGCCCGTGGGGTTGACCTTGGTGATGAATGCATCTCCGAAATGAAAAAAGAAATTCTGCTGCTCGGCTCCTGCCCACGTACTTTGAAACGCGCCGGGGGTGGTCGGATAATTGGACGACAACGTGTAGCCAGCGACGTAAGCGTTACCTGAGGCGTCCACAAAAATCGAACTGCCGACGTCGTCGTCGGTTCCGCCGATGAACGTTGAATATACCAGCCCCGCTGCCCCCGATTTCGCCGGATTCAGCTTCGTCACGAACACGTCGCCGCCCACGATGGCTGCCAGTCCGTTGCCGAAAAGCGGAAAAACCTCTTGCCCGCCCGTACCCGCCATCCGCGTTTGATAGGCGCCCGCGGATACTGGGAAATTGACCGAAATAGTCGTCCCCGTCACATACACGTTGCTCGAGCTATCCACGGCGATGCCGAATCCGAAGTCGTCATTTTGTCCGCCGAGATAGGTCGAATACAGCAGGCTTTTGCCGTCCGGACTCAACTCGCTCACGAACGCGTCGCCCCCGACCAGCAGAAACCCTTGCCCGACGAAGCCGCCAAATTTCGGCTGGAAGGCTCCCGAAGTAGTCGGGAAATCGCTCGAGTTCGTATATCCGGTGATGTAAGGATTGCCCGCCCCATCGAGCGC
>JBEKOZ010000290.1:0-6944 GCA_049521275.1 Bryobacteraceae bacterium
TTCAGTCGGCGTCCGTTCCGAGCCGTGACCGCAGGGAGCGGTTTCCCAAACAACACCCCATGACCACCCTAATCCGCAACGGCACAATCGTAACCTCAACCAAAACCTTCGCAGCCGACCTGCTGATCGAAGGCGAAAAAATCAAAGACATCTCCCCAAATATCCCCGCCGAAAAAGCTCTCCGCGTAATCGACGCCACAGGCATGCTCCTCCTCCCCGGCGGCATCGACGTCCACACCCACCTCGACATGCCCTTCGGAGGCACCACGTCCTCCGACGACTTCGAAACCGGCACCAAAGCCGCAGCTTTCGGCGGCACCACGACCCTGATCGACTTCGCCATCCAGCCCAAGGGCACGAAAATGCGCGACGCCCTGGACACCTGGTGGAAAAAAGCGGAAGCGAAGGCGTCCATCGACTACGGCCTCCACATGATCGTCACTGACCTGGGCGAAGCCGGGTTAGAAGACATGGACGAAATGGTCAAGGAAGGCGTCGCCAGCTTCAAGCTCTTCATGGCCTATCCCGGCGTCCTGATGGTCGACGACGCGACCATTTTCCAAGCCCTCAGCCGCACCGCCAAAAACGGCGCACTGATCTGCCTCCATGCCGAAAACGGCGGCATCATCGACGTCATCGTCAAGCGAGCCATCTCCGAAGGCAAAACCGCCCCCATCTACCACGGCCTCACCCGGCCGGTTGCCGCTGAAGCCGAAGCCGTGCATCGAGCCGTCGCCATGTCCGAAATTTCCGGCGCCCCCGTCTACATCGTGCACCTCTCTTCTGAGGAAGCCTTGAACGAAGTGCGCGCCGCCCGCGACCGCGGCGTGCCCATCTTCGCCGAAACTTGTCCGCAGTACCTGCTCCTCTCGATCGATGAGTTGGCGCGCCCCGGATTCGAAGGCGCAAAGTACGTTTTCACTCCGCCCCTGCGAGACAAACATCATCAGCCCAAGTTGTGGGATGGCTTGAAAGACGATCACCTGCAAGTCGTTTCCACCGATCACTGCCCCTTCTGTTTCGAGGACCAAAAAATCCTGGGCAAAGACGACTTCACCAAAATCCCCAACGGAGGCCCCGGCGTCGAAAACCGTCTTCAGCTTCTCTTCCATCACGGCGTCAACTCGGGCAAGCTTTCGTTGAACCGTTTCGTCGAACTCGTCTCCACCACGCCCGCCAAACTCTTCGGCCTCTATCCACGTAAAGGCGAGCTGGCCCCCGCAAGCGACGCCGACATCGTCATCTGGGACCCGAACGCCGAGCACACCATCAGCTCCAAAACCCATCACATGCGCTGCGATTATTCCATGTTCGAAGGCTTCTCCGTCCGCGGAAACGCCAAAATGGTTCTCTCCCGCGGAGAAGTCATCGTAGAGCAAGGAAAATTCCAAGGCCGCACCGGCCGCGGCTCCTTCCTGCGCCGCGAAGCCCGAGGCGGCGCGTGGAAGTAAAAATAGACACCTCTCTCTATAACGAAGACCTCGCGCCCATCCCCCTCGCGCGCCGCACCTGGGGACTCTACAACTACGTGTCTCTCTGGGTCGCCATGAGCGTCTGCATTCCCACCTACATGCTCGCCTCGGGCCTGATCGCCGGAGGCATGGCTTGGTGGCAAGCCATCGGCACCATCCTTCTTGGCAACCTGATCGTGCTCGTCCCGATGCTGCTCAACGCGCACGCCGGAACCAAATACGGCATCCCTTTCCCGGTTTTCGTGCGCGCTTCCTTCGGAGTCCGAGGCGCAAACGTCCCCGCCGTCCTCAGAGCCCTGGTCGCCTGCGGCTGGTTCGGTATCCAAACCTGGATCGGCGGCCAGGCAATCTTCGCAATGTTGTCGATATTATGGTCGTTTAAGGCCTCTTCGAGCGGTGTTTTTGTATGTTTTATGGCGTTTTGGGCCCTTAATATCGTCGTTATTTTGCGCGGAATCGACACCATTAAGTTCCTCGAAGGCATCGCCGCCCCCTTCATGCTGGCCGTCGGCCTCCTCCTTTTGTGGTGGGTGACCAGCCAGGCCGGCGGCCTCGGCCCGGTGCTCTCAACCCCCAGTAAATTCAACACCATGGCGGAGTTCTTCAAGTTTTTCGTCCCCTCCCTGACCGGCATGGTCGGATTCTGGGCCACGGTCGCCTTGAACATTCCGGACTTCACCCGATACGCTAAATCCCAAAAGGCTCAGGCACTTGGACAAGCCATCGGGCTCCCCGCCGCGATGACTTTATACTCCTTTATCGGCGTCGCCGTGACTTCGGCGTCGGTGGTGATCTTTGGTCAGGCCATCTGGGACCCGGTGGTTCTCCTAGGCCGTTTTCACCGCCCGGTAGTAGCCTTTATCGCATTGATAGCACTGCTGATAGCCACGCTCAATACCAACGTCGCGGCAAATGTCGTCTCGCCGTCCAATGATTTTTCCAATTTGAATCCGCGCCGCATTTCCTTTCGCACGGGTGGGCTCATCACGGGCGTAATCGGCATCCTGATGATGCCGTGGAAGTTGCTCGGCAGTTTCAGCGACTATATTTTCGGCTGGCTGGTCGGTTATTCCGGTCTCCTAGGGCCGATCGCCGGGATTATGATTGCCGATTATTTCATTCTGCGCAAATGCGAGCTCGACGTGGACGCACTCTATCACGCGGAGGGTATTTATTCTTACACCCGCGGCGTTAACTGGAACGCCATCATTGCGTTGGCGTTTGGAATCGCGGTCGCGTTGATCGGCCTCCTCGTGCCCGCGCTGCGCTGGCTCTATGATTACGCTTGGTTTGTCGGATTCTTTGTCGCGGGTATCTTGTACTTATTATTGATGAAGAAGGAGAAATAGCCATGGTCGCTACAGAAACAGTCCGGTTTTACGTGAATGGAAAGTGGGAGGAGTCTTCGGGCGCGGTCCACCCAGTGACCAATCCAGCCGTCGGCGAAGTGATCGCCCATGTCCCGTATGCTACTGCAACGGAAGTAGATCGCGTCGCCAGGTTGGCGCACGCGGCGTTCCTGAAATGGCGCGAAGTGCCGGTGGTCGAGCGCGTTCAGGTGCTCTTTCGCTACAAAGCCCTGCTCGACAAAAACGTGGACGACGTTGCACGGATTCTGTCCACGGAAAACGGCAAAACTCTCGACGATGCAAGGCTTTCCGTGCGCCGGGCGATTCAGATGGTGGAAGTCGCCTGCGGCATGCCGAGCTTGATGATGGGCGATTCGCTCGAAAACGTCTCGCGCGGCATCGATAGCCAGTCGATCCGTCAACCACTTGGCGTCTGCGCCGGAATCTCCCCGTTCAATTTTCCCGCCATGGTGCCCATGTGGATGTTCCCGTTCGCCATCGCCTGCGGAAATACGTTTATCCTTAAACCCTCTGAAAAAGTGCCGCTTACGCCGACCCGCACCTGTGAATTGTTGCATGACGCCGGGGTACCCGAGGGCGTCTTTAACCTGATTCATGGCGATAAGGTGGCTGTCGATGCATTGCTCGAACATCCGTTGGTTCGGGCGATTTCTTTTGTCGGATCAACGCCGGTCGCGAAGTACATTTACGCGACTGCGGCCAAAAACGGCAAGCGCGTGCAAGCGCTAGGTGGAGCAAAGAATCACCTTGTGGTGACGCCGGGCGCCAACCTGGAGAAAACAGTGGAAGCGATTATCAGCTCCGCGTTCGGCGCGGCGGGAGAGCGGTGCCTGGCCGGCAGCGTGCTGGTTACAGTAGGCGACGTGGCCGAGCCGCTGCTCGATTTGCTGGTCGCTACCACCAACAAAATAAAGCTCGGCATCGATATGGGGCCGGTAGTGACAGACGATCATCTCAAGAAGATTGTTGGCTATATCGAAAAAGGCGTTGCCGAAGGCGCCGAGCCGCTATGCGATGGAAGAGAGGTAAACAAAGAGGGTTATTACGTCGGCCCGACGATTTTCGATCATGTCACGCCGGAGATGACCATCGCCAAGGAAGAGATTTTCGGACCGGTGCTCTCGGTGATTCGGGTGAAGACGCTTGAGGAAGCAATCGAACTGGTGAACAGTTCCAAGTTCGGCAACACCACCTCGATTTTCACGAGCGATGGGAAGTCCGCCAGAGATTATGCGTCGCAGATCGAATGCGGCATGGTGGGAGTGAATATCGGAGTCGCGGCGCCGATGGCCTTTTTTCCGTTTTCAGGCTGGAAGAACTCGTTTTTCGGCGACTTGCACGCGCATGGAAAAGACGCCGTCATGTTTTACACGGAGCAGAAAGTGATCATGACGCGATGGTTCTGATGCTCTTCACTCTGCTGGCGTTTCAGCCGGCGTTTGAAGTGGCGTCGATAAAACCCACCGTTCACCGGGCGATGGCAGTGGGGACGGTCCGAACGTTTCCCGGAGGACGGGTGACGATCGAAGGCTCGCCGCTCGAGCACCTGGTGGAGGTCGCGCTCGATGTCCAGAGGTTTCAGGTCACGGGCGGACAGGATTGGATGAATGTGGAAGGCTTCGACATCGAGGCGAAGCCGCCGGCCGATTCCGAATCCGGCAGATCCAAGAACGTCGGCACGGTGCTGAGCGAAGAACAGAGACAGATGCTGCTGACGCTGCTGGTCGAGCGGTTCCAGTTGCAATATCACCGCGAGACGAGGCAGGGACCGGTCTATTTTCTCGTCAGGACGAACAAGAAGCTCAAGATGGAAGAGACCAAGAAGGGAGATGTGCTTCCGTGGATCTCGGGTCCGGAAACGGGGATTGCAGGCGGCAACGTGTCCATGGCGCTGTTCGCGCGGCGGTTGAGCCGGTGGCTGGATCGTCCGGTGATCGACCGGACAGAGCTTAATGGATTCTATGATTTTAAGTTCGAGTACGATTCTGCGGATCCAGGGGGCGATGTTGCGGCTTCCATTTTGGTGTCGATTCAGGGGCTGGGCTTGAGGCTGGAGCCGGGTAAAGGGCCGGTGGAGACGATTGTGGTGGATCGAGTGGAGAGGCTGTCGGGGAATTGAAGACGCCGGCTGAAGCCGTCGCGGCAAGCTGAAGCTCGCGCCACCGGATCTTGGTTCGCGATATGATATCAGATGGGTGATATCACTATGACGCGGATGCTGATCAGCCTGGAGGATCGCGACAAGCAGTGGCTTGCCCTTAAGGCGCAGGAAAGCGGAAAGCCGATGTCTGAGGTTGTTCGCCAGGCGATTCGCCAAGCGCAGGCGGCGGAGGAGAGGCCGATGAAGGCGCTGCTGGCGTCGACCAAAGGGCTGTGGCGCAAGGGCGATGGGCTGCGGTATCAGCGGCGCGTCCGCAAGGAATGGCGTTGAGTGTTTTGCTGGATTCGGTGATCCTGATCGATCATCTGAACGGAATCGCGGCCGCCACGCGATATTTGGGATCTCTCAAAGAAGCCAGCATTTCCGTGATCACGCGAGCGGAGGTTTTGGCGGGCGTAGGAGACTCCGAAGCGACCGCGGTTAAGGAATGGCTGGATCGTTATCCGACATTGCCGATCGATCGGGCAACGGGCGATCTGGCCGCGGAGCTACGGCGGCGATACAAGTGGAAATTGCCGGATGCACTTCAGGCGGCGGTTGCTCAGCGGCACGGATTGCGGCTGGCGACTCGAAACACGAAGGACTTCCCACCGCGTCGTTTTGGGTTTGTGGTGGTGCCGTATTTTAATAAGTGAAGAGCCGCCGCTAATTTGTGCGCAAAGAATCTCTAGCATCGGGGGTATCGACGGCGCCAGCCCCATGCGTCAGCTTGGGGTTATTTCGGGGAGCCCCAAGCTGACGCATGGGGCTGGAAATGCCGTCTGGCAAACAAAAATTGGCGGCCCAACAAGAGCTATCGCTAGATGAAGGCCATGGTTTTTACGCCGGAGATGTCGAAGCGTTTTCTGCAGCGCATGTTTTTGCACATCGCTTTGTCGTCCATCAGCACCATGTAGCTTAGGAATTTGGCGAATTTTGCGCGGTCGCGTTCGTCGGCGCCGCGGGGGACCTGGTCCAGCTTCTTGCGCACCATCCAGCGGAGTTCATAGGTGTCCTGGGTGCGGCAGAAGGGACAGTTCAGGGTCGCCGGTTTGGTGGTGGGGGATTCGCGGTAAAAAGATTTTTCTTCCATCAGGCTGTGGCCATTTGTTTTTGCGTCACTTGCTTAAAGCTGGCGTCGAGGCGCAAGGCGAAATCGTCGACATCGCCTTTTGAAATATTCAACGGCGGCGAGAGGCGGATTACGTTGCCGAAGGTCCCGCCTTTGCCGATTAAGAGGCGGTTTTCGCGGGCCATTTCCATCAGCGCCAGCGTCGCCTCGGCGGCGGGCTTTTTCGACTCACGATCCTCCACGAGTTCGATGGCCTGCATGAGACCCATGCCGCGCACGTCGCCAATGAGCGGATATCTCGCCTTCATCTCTTCCAGTTTGCCGCGCAGATACGCGCCTACCTCGGCGGCGTTGATCATCAGGTTGTTGTCGTCGATGTAATCGATGCCGAACCATTTTCCACCGGTGCGGCCCCAGCCGGTTTGCACTTCGTCGCTGATGAAGAGGCCGCCGAATTTCTTCACGATGCCGGCGACGATTTCGAAATATTCCTTCGGAGGCACGATGAAGCCGCCGACGCCCTGGATGGGCTCTGCAATGAAGGCGGCGATGCGGCCGGAGGTGGAGGTGCGGATCATGTCGTCCATGTCGCGGGCGCATTGCACTTTGCAGGAAGGATATTTCAGATCGAGAGGGCAGCGGTAGCAGTTCGCGTTGATGGCGTGCACGAAGCCCGACGGAGCGGCGCCGCCGAGACGCCAGGTGGCGTTTCCAGTGGCCGCCATGGCGACGGCGGAGCGGCCATGATAGCTGTGGCGCAAGGCGACGATTTCATGGGAGCCGGTGTAGACGCGGGCGGCGAGGATGGCGGTCTCATTCGCTTCCGTTCCGCTATTGGTGAAAAAACTCTTGGTGAGCTTTCCGCCGGGAGTGATGCCGGCGATGCGCTT
>JBEKOZ010000291.1:0-6440 GCA_049521275.1 Bryobacteraceae bacterium
AGGGAAGCCTGAAGCCTCGAAAACCCGCCCGCGAGCGAATAGACATCCTTCGGCAACTGCGTTTCAAGCCAATCCCGGAGCGCCGCATGTACCGCCGCAATTCGAGCAGCGCCGTCCTTCTCGTCGCGCTCAGATTGCTCCCGCGCGATAGCCAGCTCGTGCTTCAACCGCGCCAGCGCCGCATCCTGTCCGCGAAGCGCTGCGGCCGCGAGAAGGAGAACAATCACGCTTCGCATGGCTTCCCGATTTCAGTACGCCGGAGAATCGCTCGCCGGAAACGACTCCGCCGAAGCCTCGTCGACGATGTCCCACTCTTCCAGCTCGTCGCGCCATTCTTCATCCCGGTCTTCGCCAGGCGCCAGCACGAACGCGAGCAGCACCCCGACTCCCACGCCGAAGAGAAAGCTCTTGATCATGACTACTATTGTTACTTAATTTCGAGAATATCTTTCTCTTTCGCCTTGGCCACCTGGTCGATTTTGGCGATATGCGCATCGGTGGTCTTCTGCACATCTTCCAGCGCGCGGCGCTCTTCGTCCTCGCTGATCAGCTTGTCTTTCATCAGCTTTTTCAGGTGTTCGTTGGCGTCCCGGCGGATGGTACGCGCCGCCACGCGATGCTCCTCGGCCACGGCGTGCAGCTTTTTGACAATCTCCTTGCGCCGCTCTTCGGTCAACGGCGGAACCGGCACGCGGATGATCTTCCCGTCGTTGGCCGGATTCAACCCCAGGTCGGCGGTGCGAATCGCTTTTTCGATGGCCCCGATCTGCGACACGTCCCATGGCTGGATCGTGATCATCGACGGCTCCGGCACATGCAGGTTGGCAACCTGGTTCAGCGGCGTCGGCGTGCCGTAATAATCCACCCGAAGGTTATCGAAAATCCCCACCGAGGCCCGGCCCGTGCGGATGGCTCCGATCTCGTGCTGCATCCCCGAGATCACTTTGTCCATGCGCGACTTGGCATGGGCTTCCACATCCTTCACGCTTTGAAACGCGTGATTTGTCGCTGCTGCTGGTTGTTCTGGCTTCATATCATTATTAATGGATCAGCGTGCCAATCGGCTCGCCCATCGTCATTCGCATTATATTGCCACGGACGTTCAAATTGAAAACCACGATGGCCAGCTTGTTGTCCCTGCACATCGCCACCGCGGAGGCGTCCATCACGCGCAGGTTCTTCGCGAGCACGTCCGAATAGCTGATTTCCGCATACCGCACCGCGTCCGCGCTCTTCAGCGGATCCTTATCGTACACCCCGTCGACCCGCGTTGCCTTGGCCACCACTTCGGCGTGAATCTCCAACCCGCGCAGCGTCGCCGCCGTGTCGGTCGAGAAGTAAGGATTCGATGTGCCGGCCGCGAAAATGACGATCCGGCCTTTTTCCAGATGCCGGATGGCGCGCCGGCGGATGTACGGCTCGGCCACCTCGTGCATTTCGATCGCGGTCATCACGCGCGTCGGCACACCCTGTTTTTCGAGCGCGTCCTGCAACGCCAGCGCGTTGATCACCGTGGCCAGCATGCCCATGTGGTCGGCCGCCACGCGGTCCATGTTTTGCGCGGCCGCCGCGACGCCGCGGAAAAAGTTTCCGCCGCCCACCACCAGGCCGATCTGCACGCCCGTTCGCGCCACCTCCGCAACTTCCGAGGCAAGCGCGGCCACACGCGACGCGTCGATGCCGAAGGACCCCTCGCCCGCCAGCACCTCACCACTCAATTTGAGGAGAATGCGTCCGTATTTCGCCACGGGAATTATTCAGCCGCTGGAGTTTCGGCCGCCGCCGCGTCGCCGACCTTGAACCGCACAAAGCGCGACACGGAAATATTCTCGCCCAGCTTGGCGATCTTGGTCTTGATCACCTCGGCGATGGTGGTCGTGTTGTCCTTGATGAACGGCTGCTCGTACAGGCAGACCTCTTCAAAGTATTTGTTCATGCGGCCCTCGACGATTTTGTCGGCCATTTTCTCGGGCTTGCCTTCGTTGATCGCGCGGGCGCGCTGAATTTCGCGCTCCTTCGCCAGCGCCGCTTCGGTGACGTCTTCGCGGCGGACAAACTGCGGATCGGCCGCCGCCACCTGCATCGCCAGATCCTTCACCAGCGCCTGAAAATCGTCGGTGCGCGCCACGAAATCGGACTCGCAATTCACCTCGATAATCACGCCCAGCTGCGCGCCCGGATGAATATAGCTGCCGATCACGCCCTGTTTGGTCGAGCGCGAAGACTTCTTGCCCGCCGACGCGATTCCCTGCTTGCGCAGCACCACTTCGGCTTCCGCCAGTTCGCCTTTCGCCTCGACGAGCGCCTTCTTGCACTCCATCATCCCCGCCCCGGTGCGCTCCCGGAGCTGTTTTACAAGTTGTGCACTGATTTCCATAATTTCCTCAAATCCTGATAAGCACACCGCTGCTCTTGGTAGACAACACTGCTTCCGAGCCGTGACCGCAGGGAGCGGTGTATTACAGATTCCGGGTCGCCAGCTCGTCGGCGGCTTCGGCCACCGGACCCTTGCGCGAGATCGACGGCAGATCTTCGTCGAGCCCCGGGCTCTCCGACATGAGCTGTTCCGCGTACTTCGGATCGATGTACTGCGCGTACTCCGCGTCGTCCAGCGGCGCTTCCTCGCCCGCCGGCTTCTCCGCCGCCGCAGCCGCCAGGTCGTGCTCGCTTACCAGCTGCCGGCCTTCGACCACCGCGTCCGAAATCTTGGTCGTGAATAAGCGAATCGCCCGCAGCGCGTCGTCGTTGCCGGGAATCACGTAATCCACCTTGTCCGGATCGCAATTGGTGTCGACCACGGCCACCACCGGAATCCCCAGCTTGCGCGCTTCCTCGACCGCGATCGCTTCCTTGTTCGAATCGACCACGAACAGCAGGTCCGGCAGCCCGTTCATGTCCTTGATGCCGGCCAGGTTCTGGTTCAGGTGCTTGCGCTCCCGCTCGAGGCGCACGATTTCTTTTTTCTGGCGCCCTCCCCAGTTGTTCTCCGTCGCCATTGCGTCCAGTTCCTTCAGTTTCTTGATGGATTTCTGAACCGTGGCCATGTTGGTGAGCAGTCCGCCGAGCCAGCGCTGATTCACGTAGTACATGCCACAGCGCGTGGCCTCCTCGGCGATGGCTTCCTGCGCCTGGCGCTTGGTGCCGACGAACAACACCGTCTTGCCCGACTGCGCCATTTCCTGCACGTGCCGCATCGCGTCCTTGAACAGCTTCAAGGTCTTCTGGAGATCGATAATGTAGATCCCGTTACGTTCGCCAAAGATGTATTCTTTCATCTTTGGATTCCAGCGCTTGGTCTGGTGCCCGAAGTGAACGCCTGCTTCGAGCAATTCTTTCATGCTAATCGACGGCAAATGGCCTCCATAGAGAGTCGGTAAGCCCGTGCTGCGGCCCAAAGCGGAATTTGCAGCGTGGGAAGGTTAATAACGAAGGGCGCATTCGCGAACGTGCGCCCCAAAACAAAAAAAGTTGTCAAAAGCCGCGCCCCAACGGCGGCGGCTGTTAACGTTTGGAGAACTGGAAGCGTTTGCGGGCGCCCTTCTGACCGTACTTCTTGCGCTCGTGCTGGCGCGCATCGCGCGTCAACATTCCCAGTTCCTTCAGCTTCGCGCGCAGTTCCGCGTTAAACTCCAGCAGCGCCCGCGCAATCCCCATTTTCGCCGCGCCGGCCTGACCCGTTGGCCCGCCGCCCGCGGTGGTGATTAAAATATCGAACTTGTCGGCCGTTTCCGTCGCCAGCAGCGGCTGCCGCACCACGGCGCGCGATGCCTCGCTCTGGAAATAACTCTCGAACGTACGCCCATTCACCGTGATCGTGCCTTTGCCCGACCGCAGAAACACTCTCGCCACCGCTCGCTTGCGGCGGCCCGTCCCCAAATGTTGTACCAACGCCATGCTGATGATTTTTCCTTAAACCGATCGTCAACTGATCGTGAGCTCAATCGGCTTCTGCGCCTGATGAGGATGCTTCGGACCTGCGTAAACCTGGAGCTTCCGGTACATCTGCTTCCCCATCTTCGTCTTCGGGAGCATGCCCTGGATCGCTTCTTCAATCATTCGGGTCGGACGAGTCTCGCGAACTTTCTTAGCCTGCGTCTCCGTCAAGCCGCCTGGATAACCCGAGTGGCGGCGATACAGCTTCTGTTCTTCCTTGCGGCCCGTCAAGCGGACCTTCTCGGCGTTGACCACAACCACGTGGTCGCCGGTGTCGATATACGGCGTGTAACTGGGCTTATGTTTGCCCATCAGCAGCAGCGCGGCCTTGCTGGCCACCCGCCCCAACACAGCTTCCTCGGCGTCGATCAAGTGCCAGTGGCGCTCGATTCCGGGGGCTGATGGAATTGCGGTTTTCATTTAGACAGACCTTCTCCGTGCGAGTTCTCAGACCTTCTCAGGTTACCGAATCCCGCGGCAGCCTGTCAAACGGCCTTGCTGGCGACGCTTGGTCGCGCTTCAGGCGGCTGCATTAATTCGTGAGCGAGCGTCACAGAACCGTCTGCCTGTCGGATCATTTTTCGGTGCCACGTTCGCCCGTGCGCGGGGCATTCCAGATTGAACAAAACCATAGAGGCGTTCTCGAGTTTTGGATCGGGAGAACAAAGACAGCAAACAAAAAATGGTACACCCAGATGCTCGTCTCGTGACATAACTGTTCAATTTTATATAATTCATAAAAAGTCGATCAATCAGGGATTCCCCGATTATTTTCTGGCGGTTCGCCCGCTTCCAACTTCGGGGACAGTCCGCTATGGTTCGAGGTCTCAAATACGGTTCGATGGCGCCAAGAGGCGCGCTTCAAGCTTGCAATTTCGCTATATTTTGGGGGCGGCTTACGGGATTTCTCACCTCGTACCATAGCTGACTGTCCCCGAACCGCCATGCGTCAGCATGCGGACCCGGAACATTCAGCACTCCCCGGCGTCCAATTCAAAATGCAGGAACTGAGAGCCATTCTCTGCGCGCTCCTGGTAATCTCCGCCGCGCGTGCGCAGACCAAAATCGAAGACTGGCCCGTCTGGGGCGGGAAAAATCGCGATTTCATCGCCAACGCCTCGGGCTTGGCCAACTCCTGGCCCGCCTCAGGTCCCAAAAAACTGTGGACGCGCACGCTCGGCGACGGCTACTCGGCCATCGCCGAGGAAGGCGGCGTGCTCTACACTGCCTACCGCCGCCGCCTGAGCGACGTCATCACCGCGCTCGATGCATCGACCGGCAAGACGCTCTGGGAATACGAGTACGTCAATATATTCACCAACGACTTCGCGGAAAAAGTCGGCCCCGGTCCCTACGCGATGCCGGAGGTGATCGGCGGCCGCGTCGTCGCCTCCAGCGCCACCGGCAAGATTCATTCGCTGGACAAGAAGACCGGAAAACTGGTGTGGTCGCACGATCTGTTCGCCGAATTCCACGCGACCCATCTCATTTACGGCTACTCCTGTCACGCGCTGCCCTACAAGGATCTGCTGATTTTCACGGCCGGCGGCAACGGCGACGGCGCCATTGCGCTGCGTCAGAGCGACGGCGCGGTGGTCTGGAAAGCGCTCCAGTTCACCAACTCCTATTCCTCACCCTTGCTGATCAACGTCGACGGCCAGACCCAGGTGGCCTTCGTCGCCGCCAAGACCGTTTTCGGATTCAATCCCGATAACGGCGCCTTGCTCTGGTCGCATCCGCACGAGACGCCCTACGGGATCGCGATCAGCACGCCGGTATGGGCGCCCGGCAACCTGTTGTTTGTCGCATCCGCCTACGGAGTTGGCGCGCGCACTCTGGAATTGCATCAATCCGGCGGGAAGACCACGGTCAAGGAACTGTGGTACGACCCGCACCTCGAACTGCACCTGGGAACGGCCATCCAGCGCGACGGATATGTCTATATTTCAAGCGGTTACAATGGACCCGTGCTGATGAGCGCAGTAGAGCTCAGGACCGGCAAAGTCGCCTGGCGGCAACGCGGATTCGCCAAAGCGCAACTGTTGTGGGCCGACGGCAAACTGATCCTCGCCGATGAAGACGGCACGCTGGCCCTGTGCCGCGTAAGTCCGCAGAAATTCGAGGTGTTATCGAAGGTATCGCTGCTCCAGAACATCGCCTGGACGCCGCCGACGCTGGTGGGAACGCACCTCTATCTGCGCGATCGCAAGACATTGATGGCGCTAGACTTGGGCCTTTAATGCACCAGCTTATCGAGAGTGTACTCTTTGCCCGCGCCCTGGAACCGGAATACCACCGGAGCGTCCGGCGTAAAGGCGCCTTTCCGGATTCCCATTAAGGGCAAAGGAGTTGTGAAGCATTCCTGGTTGACGATCACCCCCAGCCTCACGTCGGCGAGCTTCATTCCGTTGTCGGTATCGCGCAGCCGCGAGACGTCGCTTACGCCCACTCTGAAGGTGCCCGTTACCTGCGTAAATGGTTGATGAATATCGGGATCGGCCACGCGG
>JBEKOZ010000292.1:0-6424 GCA_049521275.1 Bryobacteraceae bacterium
CGATCTGCACGGTCCGATGGGCTATTACGAATCCATCGATTTCAGCCGGGAAAACAAGCGGGACGGCAAGCCCGGCGTGGTGATTTACGCATACATGGCCCATCACCAGGGCATGAGCCTGATCGCGCTGAACAATCTTTTGCATCGCGATGTCATGCAGGAGCGTTTCCATTCCGATGTGCGCGTGCGCGCGGTCGAATCGCTGCTGTTTGAACGGCTGCCCATCGCCAAGCTGCCGGAAGAAGAGGTGCAGACGCGGATGGCGCCGGTGCGTTCCGCCACCAGCGATGAGCCGGCGGAGCGCACGTGGAAGGAGGATACTCCGGTTCCGCGCGTTCATCTGCAAGGCAACGGGCATTACTCGCTGATGATCACCAATGCGGGAGGGGGGTACAGCCGCTCCAATGAATTCGACGTGACGCGATGGCGCTCCGACACGACGCTCGACGCGTGGGGTAGTTTCATTTATATTCGGGACCGCCGGTCGGACGCGATCTGGTCGGCGGCGTATCATCCGGTGGGCGGCCGGCTGGGCACCAGCTCGGCCAGCTTCTCCGCGGATCGCGCCGAGTTCCACCGCAGCGTTCTGGGGATCGAAACGACGATGGATGTGACGGTCACCGCCGAAGATGAAGTGGAGCTGCGGCGATTGACGCTCACCAACCGCACGCTGCGCGGCCGGCAGCTCGAACTGACCAGCTATGTCGAGCTGGCGCTGGCTCCGCATCGCGCCGACACCGCGCATCCGGCATTCGCGAAAATGTTCGTCGAGACCGAGGCGTTGGGCGAGGATGTGCTGATCGCGCACCGGCGGCCTCGCGGGCCGGAGGATGCGCCCATCTGGGCCGCGCATTTAATCACCGGCGCGTCCGGACGTATTCAACGCGAGACGGATCGAGCGTTGTTTCTCGGCCGCGGCAACGGAGTCTCGTCCCCGGACGGGCTGCGGCGCGACCTCAGCGGCTCGACGGGCGCCGTGCTCGATCCGATTTTCAGCCTGCGCTGCGGTGTCGTCCTCGAAGCGAGGGATCGGGTGGAGATTTGCTTCCTGACGCTGACCGCGTCCTCGCGCGAGGCGCTGCTCACGCTGATCGAAAAATACAAGCGTCCGGAATCCGTGTCGCGCGCGTTCGAGATGGCCTGGACGCGGGCGCAGCTCGAGTTTCGCTACCTGGGCATCGGTCCCGCCGCCGCGCACCGTTTCCAGGAGCTGGCCAGCCATCTGCTCTATCCCAATGCGCGGCTCCGGCCGCTCAGCGAACGGCTGTTGCAGAACCGGCTGGGGCAATCCGCGCTGTGGGGGTACGGAATTTCGGGCGACCTGCCGATGCTGGTGGTCACGATCGGCGATATCCGCAACCTGGCGTTGATTCGCGAGCTGCTGCTGGCGCATACCTATTGGCGGTTGCGCGGTTTCTGCTGCGACCTGATCATCCTGAATCAGGAAGCGGCCAGCTACGATCGTCCACTGAATATTCACCTGCTGCGGCAGATCGAAGCGCACTCCTCGGAGGCCGACAAATCGGGTGTCAATAAACCGGGCGGTGTTTTCCTGCGCGATTGGAACGCGATGCCGGAGGAGCATCGCAACTTGTTGCTCTCGGCCGCGACCGTGGTGCTGAGCGGTCAGCGCGGATCGCTGAAACAGCAGCTGGCGAGCGCGAGCGAGGTGAATCCGCCCCCGGCCTCGGTCGCCTCCGGCAACACCCAGGAGCAGGTTTCGCGGGCGCTGCCGTTTCTCGAATTGCCGTACTTTAACGGGATCGGCGGTTTCACGCCGGATGGCCGGGAGTATGCGATTTATCTCAAGCCGGGCTCCGAGACGCCGTCGGCATGGGTGAACGTGATGGCGAACCCGTCGTTCGGCACCATGGTGAGCGAAAGCGGCCTGGGGTGCACCTGGTCCGGCAACAGCCAGTCGAACCGGCTCACGCCGTGGCATAACGATCCGGTGACCGATCCGCAATCGGAGGCGATCTATCTGCGCGACGACGAAAGCGGCGCGATCTGGACGCCCACGCCGCTGCCGGTGCGGGAGAAGGACGCCTATCGCGCGCGGCACGGCCAAGGCTACACCGTGTTCGAGCATAACAGCCACTCCATCGGACAGGAACTGACCGTCTTTGTTCCGGCCGGCGATCCGGTGAAAATCTGCCGGCTGCGTTTACGCAACGACTCCTCGCGGACGCGCCGGTTGACGGTGACTTACTGCGCGGATTGGGTCCTGGGATCGACGCGCGAAGATCAGCAACTCAACGTGCAAACCTCCCACGACGATCCATCCGGCGCGCTGATGGCGACCCAAGCCTGGTCCGGGAATTTTACGCGGAACGTCGCGTTCCTGGCGTCGTCGCCGCGCGCGACATCGTACTCGGGCGATCGCACGCAATTCCTGGGGCGAAATAACCTGGGCGGAAAACCGGCTGCGCTGGGGCGCGTCAGGCTCGACAATCGAACCGGGGCGGGTCTCGATCCCGCGGCCGCGATGCAGCTTCCCGTCACGCTCGAGCGCGGGCAGCAGGTCGATGTGACTTTTCTGCTGGGCCAGACGGCCGATGTGGACACGATGCGCGCGCTGGTCAATCGCTACAAAGAACAGCGCCAGGTCGAGGACGCGTTCCAGGCGACGAGCCAGGGTTGGGACGCGAGGCTGAATCGCATGCACGTGCGTACGCCGATGCTTTCGACGGACTTTCTATTGAATCGCTGGCTGCCGTATCAGGCATTGAGCTGCCGTTTCTGGGGACGCACCGCCATGCAACAATCGAGCGGCGCCTTCGGCTATCGCGATCAGTTACAGGATTCGCTGGCATTCGTTTATATCGCGCCGGAGCTGACGCGGGCGCATATTCTGGCGGCGGCGGCGCGGCAATTCCAGGAAGGCGACGTGCAGCACTGGTGGCACGCCGAAACCGGACTGGGCGTGCGCACCCGCTGCTCCGACGATATGGCGTGGCTCCCGTTCGTGACCGCGCATTATGTTCAGGTGACGGGCGACACAGGCATTTTGGACGAGCAGGTTCCGTTTCTCGACGCTCCACCACTGGCCGAACATGAGCAGGAAAAAATGTTCATACCCGCGGTCGCAGCCGAATCGGCGCCGCTGTTCGAGCATTGCCGGCGCGCGCTTCAGTACGCCTGGAAACTGGGATCGCACGGGCTTCCCTTGTTCGGCACCGGCGATTGGAACGACGGCATGAATCGCGTGGGAGTGGAAGGCCGCGGGGAAAGCGTGTGGCTGGGTTGGTTCCTGTGCGCGGTGCTGGATGCCTGCGCGCCGCTGGCGGAGAAACGCGACGCGGCGCTCGCCGCCACGTGGCGCGCCCAATCCAAGGAGATGGCGGAGAATATCGAACGCTCGGCGTGGGATGGGGAGTGGTACCTGCGGGCATTCTTCGACGACGGCACTCCGCTCGGGTCAAGCACCAGTGAGGAAGCGAAGATCGATTCGATCGCGCAGTCCTGGGCCGTGATCTCCGGAGCTGCAATACCGAAGCGTGCGAGGCAGGCGATGGAGTCGGCCGAGCGGTTGCTGGTGAACGAACGCGACCGGCTGGTGCTGCTGTTCACGCCGCCCTTCGATCATTCGGATCCGCATCCCGGATACATCATGGGCTATCCGCAGGGCGTGCGCGAAAACGGCGGCCAGTATACGCATGGATCGTTGTGGCTCGCCTCCGCATGGGCCCGGCTGGGCGACGGAAACGCCGCGGTGAAGCTGCTCAAGTTGATGAGTCCTGTCGAATCGAGCCGCACTCCGGAAACAGCCGACCATTTCAAAGGCGAGCCCTATGTTTCTCCTGCGGACGTTTCCTCGGCGGCGGGCCGGGTGGGACGGGCGGGATGGACCTGGTACACGGGCTCCGCCGGTTGGATGTACCGCATCTGGATCGAAGAAGTGCTGGGGTTCCAGCTTCGCGGCGACACGCTGACGATCTCACCCGCGATTCCCGATGAATGGGACGGCTTCGAAATTACCTACCGGCATCGATCGTGCGTCTACGAAATCGCGGTGCGAAGAAATGCGGCGGAGGATGGGTCGGTCGCCGCCGGTTCGCCGATTAAACTGCTCGACGATGGCGCGACGCATAAGGTGGTGGTGCGGATTCCGGGCGCGCCCGCGGCGCCTTTGCACACACATGAGGAACATGCGGTGGTTGCGTAGACTATTCCAGTCCCGCCTGCTTCAACAATTCGAGAAACTGACGCTCGGTGCGCATATCGATGGCTTGCGCCACCAGTCTTCCTTGCGCATCGAAAATGAAACTCTTCGGAATCCCTTCGACGCCAAAAGCATCGTTCGCCTTCCGGTCTGGATCGAGCAACACAGGGAAGGTATAGTGCTGCTTCTCCAAAAATCCGGCGACAGTCTCGCGCTCTTCATCCGAGACGGCGATGACCACCAGCCCCTTGCTTTCGAACCGGCGGTATAGAGTCTCCATGTCGGGCATTTCTTTTCTGCATGGCGGACACCAGGTCGCCCAGAAGTTCAGCAGCACCACCTTTCCACGCAGCGCGGCGAGCGAGTAAGTCTTGCCGTCCATGCCGGTCAACGTGAAGCCGGTCTCCTGATGGACGCGCTCCCGAAGGGCGAGGACCGCGTCGGCCGCATCGAGGGAGGGATCGGAAAATGGGGCGCGGGTATGCTCATAACGCACCAGCTGAGCCAGTTCGAGGTAGGCGCGAGCCGATGGCGCACTCTCCTGAATTCCTTGGCCGAGCGCTGCGGCAACGGCTTTGAGCGCATCCGGGCCGTTGTCGCCTTCCGTCGCGAGATTGGCCAGGCTACTGGCCCAGTTCGCCTTCGCTCCCTTGGGAAGATTCTGAATCGCCTGAGCCAATTCGAGCACCGCCTTAGCGCGCTCGGCGTCGGGGAGGCTGCGCAACTTTATCATGCGCTCGAGGATTGCGGTCTCCGCAGGCGACCTGGTATGCCCGCTGTCAAAAGTAATTGCTTTTGTGGTCAGCGGACCGGTCAGATCCCACTTCGCAAGCGCGTCTTTGTGTTTGTCTAACCGCTCCGGAGCTACGGCATGGAGCCGGACGCCCGCCGCTACCAGCAACGTTTCGCGCGAATCGGCCGTGCTGATCGAGGCGGCCCCGACTTGGAACTTAGCGCTGATCGCGGGATGCGCATTCGCTCCGTAGTCCGGAGGGGAGGCGATCGCGACAATGCGCTCGTACACGTTCGCCGCGAGCGCCGGAGCCACAGGCGCGATCGCCGCCGCGCAGTTGATCAGATTGTACAAATCCTCAGGGTTTGCGGCTGCGAACGAAAATGCCGCCAACATATCGGCGAACAGCTTCTTCGCCTCCTCAGGGCTCCGCTTCGCCAATACCCTGAACAGCTGCTGCACATCGACCCTCGGCTGGCCCTTTCCCAATGACGCGCGGTAGAGGGCCGCGGCCCGGCCCACTTGATTCGCCTCCATCAACGCGTCGGCCAGAGCAAAATCCGATCCCGGTTTTAGATGAGGCAACAGGGCAATCGTTTCGTCAGGAGCCACTGCTGCAAGCCCGCGGAGCAATTCAGGATCAATGACGTCGCGCGAGGCCACATCCTCCAGCGCGGCACGCACGAACTTGGCCGCGAGTTCGGGATAGCGGTCCTTGAGGGCTTGCGCCGCAAGGACCCGGAATTCCGGGCGCAGCGCCGGCGTGGATCGCAGGGCGAGTTGCTCCACGCGCGCGGCCGCTTGTTCCACGGTGCCGGCATCACGGGCTCCCCAGGCGACGGCGGCGCCGATCAAGACGGAAACAAGCAATCGGCAGGATCTCATGATTCAAAGTATATCGGCTATGTTTGGTCGATATACCGGAATCTCCCCTTTCACGGGTGTCTTCCGCGTTCGCTACAATTCAGAGAACCATCGCACATGACACCTGTCACAGCTCCTCGCATCGATCCCCGGCATGCCTGCTTCGATATCGTGATCCGGCGTTCCAAAATTCATCGCTATGGCGTCTACGCCAAGGAACGGATTCCCGCCAATCGCAAGGTGATCGAGTACACCGGCGCGCGCCTCAATCGCAAGCAGGCGGCTGCCGTCGAGAGCGGCGAATACACCTATCTGTTCGCGGTCGACGATTACTGGACTTTGGATGGCGCGCGCGGCGGAAGCGGAGCGGAGATCATCAATCACAGCTGCGAGCCGAATTTGATCAGCCGCGTAATGAAGGGCCACGTTCTCTATATGAGCGTCCGCGAAATTCAACTTGGCGAAGAACTGACCGTCGATTACAACTTTTCGGATCTGAAAGAACTGACCCTGTGCTCCTGCGGAGCCAGCACGTGCCGCGGCACCATCGAAAAAGGCAGAAAACGTGTGAAGATGGCATGATGAGGCGAATTTTCAGCTTAATCGTGGTCTGTGCATCTTTATTGCCGCTGAGTGCCGAGGACGGTCCGCAATATACCGGCGAT
>JBEKOZ010000293.1:0-6418 GCA_049521275.1 Bryobacteraceae bacterium
TCCCGCAATGCGTCGCCTGAACTGGCGGCTACCGGTTGCAGTTTCGGAGGCTATCATTCGGCGAACTTCGCGCTGAAGCATCCGCACCTGGTGACGGAATTTGTCAGCATGGGCGGCGCTTTCGACATTCATCAGTTTCTGGACGGCTATTACGACGAAACCTGCTATTACAACTGCCCTCCGGATTTTCTTCCCGGTCTGAACGACGACGCGTTGTACAGGATGAATATCGTTCTGGCGGCGGGCGAGCACGATATCTGCCGCGCGGAAAATGAACGCCTGTCGGCCATTCTGGCGGCGAAGGGGATCGGGCACACGCTCGACATCTGGGGCGACGGCGCGGGTCACGACTGGCCCTGGTGGCAGGGGATGGTCGTTAAGTACTTTTGAGCGCTTCTGCGTTACCATGCGAAAAGAATGAAAAAAATCGGCATCATTTACGGAATGGAGAACACCTTCCCGCCGGCTCTGGTCGATCGCATCAATGGGATGCGTGTGGAAGGCGTCCAGGCCGAGCACGTCCACATCGGCGGAATCAAGATGGCGGAGCCTTCGGGCTATCGGGTGATCGTGGACCGCATCAGCCACGACATCGCCTTCTATCGTGCCTATTTGAAGAATGCCGCGCTGAACGGAACCACGATTATCAATAATCCGTTCTGGTGGGGCGCGGACGATAAATTTTTCAACTACGCGCTGGCGTCGAAGATCGGCGTCGCCATACCTCCGACGGTGCTGCTGCCTCACAAATCGCATCCTCCTGGAACCACGGCGTTGTCGATGCGCAATCTGATTTATCCGCTCAACTGGGAAGAGATTTTCGATTACGTCGGGTTCCCGGCGTTTCTGAAGCCGTTCAGCGGCGGAGGTTGGAAGAGTGTGTATAAGGTGGATACGCCGGCCGAGCTGTTCGCCGCTTACGACGAAACCGGCGATCTGTGCATGACGCTCCAGAAGGCGGTGAATTTCACGGAGTATTTCCGCTGTTACGTGGTGGGCCAGCAGAAGGTCCACATCATGCGCTACGATCCGCGCCGTCCGCACGCGCATCGCTACGTGCTGGACGGGCCGGCGCTCAATCCCAGCATGTACCGGCGGCTGGAAGACGATTGTCTGAAGCTGTGCCGGGCGCTGGGGTACGACCTCAACACGGTGGAGTTCGCAGTGGAAGACGGCGTCCCGTACGCGATCGATTTTCTGAATCCGGCGCCCGACGCGGAATTGCAATCGGTGGGGAAAAAGAACTTCGACTGGATCGTCGATGCGGTGGCTGAGTACGCGGTGGAACAGGCTCTAGCAGAGCCTGTACAGGTGACCATGCGCTGGTCGAGTTTCCTCTCATGACGCGGCCCAGCTTCACGATCGGCATCGAGGAGGAGTACCAGACCATCGATCCGGTGACGCGCGACCTGCGCTCGCATATCGACGCCGAGATCATCGCCAAGGGCAAAATGCAGCTCAAGGAAGCGGTGAAGGCGGAGATGCATCAGAGCGTGGTTGAGGTGGGCACGGGAATCTGCAATAACATTCAGGAGGCGCGCGAGGAAGTCCGGCAGTTGCGCCGCGCGATCATCATTCTGGCACGCGAGAATGGTTTGCGACTCGCGGCTTCCGGCACGCATCCGTTTGCCGATTGGCGCAAGCAGGAGATTTATCCCGACGAACGCTACTACATCATCGTCGAGGATATGAAGACGGTCGCGCGCGCGAATCTGATTTTCGGTTTGCACGTGCACATCGGCGTGGAGGATCGCGAGACGGCGATTCATCTGATGAACGCGGCGCGTTACTTCGTTCCGCACATGCTGGCGCTGTCGGCCAATTCGCCGTTTTGGACCGGCATGGACATGGGCCTGAAATCGTATCGCTGCAAGGTGTTCGATAAATTTCCGCGGACGAATATTCCCGATTATTTTCCGAGTTGGGGCGAGTATCAGAGCTTTGTCGACCTGCTGGTCCAGACGCACTGCATCGACAATGCGAAGAAAATCTGGTGGGACATTCGGCCGCATCCGACGTTTACGACGCTGGAATTCCGCTGCTGCGATATTCCGATGCGCCTCGATGAAACCATCGCGCTGGCGGCGCTGATCCAGGCGACCGTGGCGAAATTATACAAGCTACATGAGGCCAATCAGGGTTTTCGTCTTTATCGCCGCGCTCTGATCATGGAAAACAAATGGCGCGCCGCGCGCTACGGGCTCGACGGCAAGCTGATCGACTTCGGCCGCCGCGTCGAAGTGCCGATGCGCGATCTGGTGGAGGAATACCTGGCGTTCGTCGACGATGTGGTGGACGAGCTCGGATCACGCGAGGCGATCAACGGAATTCGCAAGATCGTGGAAAACGGAAACGGCGCGGACCGGCAACTTCGCGTCTTCAAAGAAACAGGAGATTTGACCAAAGTGGTGGATTACATCATTGAAGAGACGGAATCGTCGGTATTCGCGGACGCCGGAGCCGGGCGTTGATAAAGGTTCCCTTCGATCCCGAATTTTCGCCCGGCGCGCATAACGCGGTGCATGTATGCCTGCGCATTCAGCCGGAAGAAAAAGTGACGCTGATCACCGATTGGGCGTGTCTTGAAATCGCGGCCAGTATTGCGGCGGAGCTGGACACAATCGGCGCGCCGTACAACACTTTCGTGCTCGAGGAACTCGCCCAAAGGCCGCTGCTCGATATGCCGCAGCCGGTTCTCGACGACATGGAGACCAGCCAGGTGAGCATTTTCGCTGTAGTCGCGCAGAAGAATGAACTGCGGACGCGCATGCAGATGACGGATGTGGTGAATCGCCGGAAAATGCGGCACGCGCACATGGTGAACATCGAGCGGCGCATCATGCTCGAAGGCATGCGCGCCGATTTTCACAAGGTGGACGAGCTCAGCATGAAAGTCTGGGAGATCGCCACGGCGTCCCGCAAAGTGCGCGCGCGGACCGAGGCCGGCACGAACATCGTGGCCGATCTCAACCCGGATTACAAGTGGATCAAGACGAGCGGCATCATCAGCCAGAATAAATGGGGCAATCTTCCCGGCGGAGAGGTGTTCACGACGCCGGGCGAGGTGAACGGGACGTTCGTGATCGACGGCGTAGTGGGCGATTATTTGTGCGCCAAGTACGGAAACCTGCGCGAGACGCCACTCACGATTCACGTCGATAAGAATCGCCTGAGTGACGCAACCTGCGCCAATCGCGAATTGCAAGAGGAGTTCTGGCGCTACACGCATACCGACGAAAATAGCGATCGCGTGGGCGAGTTTGCCATCGGAACCAACATCGGCCTGCACGGCGTGATCGGGAACATCCTCCAGGATGAAAAAATTCCGGGAATTCACATCGCCTTTGGAAATCCCTACGGCGCGCACACCGGTGCGAAGTGGGATTGTTCCACGCATATCGACGTGGTCGGGACGAAGTTCGACATCTGGGCCGACGATCGCCAAATCATGCGATCCGGCGAGTTTTTGATTTAGATGATTCCCGAGCTGCGCCGAGAGTTCAACGAACGCTATACGCCGGCGCGCTATCAGCGCTTCTTAGAGATGGTCGACCATGGCTGCGGGACGCATGTCAAATTCCGGAACTGCGAAACGCCCGTTTTCCTTCCGCGATCTTTGATGGAGCGGATGGATCGCGACGGCCGCGAGTTGATTCTGCAATTGATGACGCCGGATTATCTGAAGCGCAGCGGCGAGACTATTCCCGTCGAATATCGTGTGCCGAACGAAGACGCGCGGCCGTTGTTCATTCAAGTGGATTTCGGGTTGACGGAATCGCTCGAACCGAAGCTGGTGGAGATCCAGGCGTTTCCATCGCTCTACGCGTATCAGCCATTCCTGCAACGCACTTATCGTGATACTTACGAATTGGACGTCGCGCTGGACCCTCCGTTTGAAGCCGAATTTCGCCGCGCTGTGCTTGGCAGCCACGACCCCGAAAATGTCGTACTGCTCGAGATCGATCCGCAGCGCCAGAAGACCCTGCCCGATTTTCTGTTGACCGAGAAAATGCTCGGCATTAGAACGGTTTGTATTACGAAAGTCGAGAAGCGTGGAAACCGACTGTTTCACGACGGCGTGCCGATCGAGCGGATTTACAATCGCGTGATTGTCGATGAGTTGCAGAGGAAGAACATCCGGCTGCCCTTCGATTATCGCGATGATCTACAGGTGGAATGGGCCGGGCACCCGAACTGGTATTTCCGCATCAGCAAATTTTCGCTGCCGTTTCTGAAGCATCCTTCTGTTCCCCGCACTCGATTCCTGAGCGAGGGCGTGCCGGACGATCTGGACAATTGGGTCCTGAAGCCGCTGTACTCGTTTGCGGGACTCGGCGTGGTGATTGGTCCCACGCGCGAGGACATCGCCCGCGTGAGGAATCCTCACGAGTACATTCTGCAGGAGCGCGTCAACTTCGCGTCGCTGATCGAGACTCCGCACGGCCCGACGAAAGCCGAGATCCGGATGATGTACATCTGGACGACCGAGCTGCGCGCGGTAACGACCATCATCCGAATGGGACGAGGAAAGATGATGGGAGTGGACCATAACCGCAACCTGGAATGGGTGGGCGCCTCCTCGGCGTTCGTTATTTAGGGCTGGCCGTAACTTTTCTGCTTCACGGATCGATTACTTTGTAGAAAGGGAAGCTGAGCTTGAAGCAACTCGAACTGAAACATCCGCGCGCCATTCGCTGGTTTCACTGGATCAACTTCCCGCTGCTGACCATCATGGTCTGGAGCGGTCTGCTGATCTACTGGGCGAACGACGTGTATAGGATCGGCTGGGGCGACATGACTCTCATTCACTTTTTCCCAGGTAGCTTTTATAATGCGCTCAACGTCAATTCGCGGCTGGCCGAAGGAATGGCGTGGCATTTTCTGTTCATGTGGCTGTTCGCCATCAACGGCGTGTGTTACGTCCTCTACACGATTGTTTCAGGCGAGTGGCGCCACCTGGTTCCCGATCGCAAAACGCTGGGCGAGGCGATCCAAGTCGTGCTTCACGATTTGCACTTGAGCAAAACGCCGTTGCCGCGCCAGAAATTCAACGGTGCGCAAAAGATCGCTTATTCGAGCATCATCGTGATGGGTTTTGGATCTTTGGTAACTGGCCTGGCAATCTGGAAATCCGTGCAATTCGGCTGGCTGACGGCGATGCTGGGCGGATACGCCGCGGCGCGGGTGGAGCACTTTCTTCTCACGCTCGGTTATGTTCTTTTTTTCGTGATTCACATTGCGCAGGTGATTCGCGCGGGATGGAATAACTTTCGGGCGATGGTGACTGGATTTGAGGTGGTAGATGATTGCGACTTATCGTGAAATATCGCGCCTCACCCGGCGCAGCTTTCTGACTGGAGGAATCGCGGCGGCCGCGGGTTTCGGCACGTGGTTGTGGATTCGCAACAGTTTCGACGAAGGCGAAATTCCGCGGCCGCTGCGCCGGGCCGAGGAGGCGGACGATCTGATCTCCCACGCGTTGTTCAGCGAGAAACGCCTGGCGAAAACGTTCGGTGCGGCCGCAATCGGAGAGGCGCGGGTGAACGGCGATATCGGACTGGACGGCAAGCCGGAAGCCGATTGGAAACTGATGGTCGAGGGAGCGGGTCCCGTGTCGCTCGATCAGATCAGGGCGCTGCCGAAAGTGGAGCAGGTCACCCAGTTCAAGTGCATCGAGGGGTGGAACTACATCATGAAATGGAGCGGCGCGAAGCTCTCCGATTTCGCGGCGGCGCATGCGCCGGATGGACTTCAGAAGCCATGGGTCGGCCTCGAAACACCGGATGGAGAGTATTATGTCGGCTTGGACCACGCGTCCGCCATGCATCCACAGACGCTGCTTGCGTATGAGATGAACGGCCAGCCGTTGACGAGCGATCACGGGGCGCCGCTACGGCTGCTGATCCCGGTAAAGTATGGCGTGAAGAACCTGAAGCGGATCGGCAAGATCAGGTTTAGCGATGCGCGTCCTCGGGATTATTGGGCGGAGAATGGGTACGATTACGACTCGGGATTTTGAAGGTGCTTTATCGTCGGTAACCAGCTAGGCACGTGCCGCATGACGCCGGCTGTACGTGAAAAATACCACCAGCCCGATCGCGAGCCACACGAAAAATCGGATCCACGTCAGCAGCGGAAGACCCATCATGAGGATCACGCAGCAGACAATCGACAGGATCGGCACCAAAGGCACGAAGGGCACCCGGAACGTGCGTGGACGATCCGGCTGTTTCTTGCGCAGCACGATCACCCCGGCCGACACCACGACGAATGCGAACAGCGTGCCGATGTTCGACAGTTCGGCCAGCGTATCGATGTCCCACAAGCCCGCCGGCACGCCCACGAAAATTCCGGCGATCCAGGTGCCGATGTACGGTGTCCGGTAAACCGGATGCACCGCCGAAAACATCTTGGGCAT
>JBEKOZ010000294.1:0-6410 GCA_049521275.1 Bryobacteraceae bacterium
GGAAATTGTCTTGCCCCGCGCGATCTGCTGCCAGTCGAAATACACCTTCCCCTTATCCCGCTTGGCCACCGCGCGGGGCGTCGTGAACAGATCGGGGCGCTCGCCGGCGACCAGGTGCGACAGCAGCTCCGCCAGCGAACGCACCTGTTCATAGGTGTAGATCGCGGCCAGGGGCACGAAGATATGCATCCCGTCTCCGCCTGTCGTTTTGGGATAACTTTCGAGCTCGGCCAACTCGAGTTTCGCGCGGACGACGTGCGCGGCCTCGACGATCTTTTCATACCCACAGTCCTGCGGATCCAGGTCGATCAGCAGGTAGTCCGGATTTTCCAGCGAACCGATGCGGCTCATCCACGGATTGTGGTCGATGCACCCCAGGTTCACCAGGAACAGCAGCGTCGCCCGATCGTCGCCAATCACCGATTCGATGCCGTCGGCTTTGGCCGTCCGCAGCCATTTCGGAAAACTCGGCGCGACCTCTTTCTGAAAGAAAAAATCCGCGTCGATCCCGTTCGGATAGCGCTTGAGCGAAAGCGGCCGGTCCTTCAGATGCGGCACGATCAGCGGCGCGACCGCGTCGTAATAATTCAGCAGGTCCCGTTTGGCGATCTTGTCCTTCGGGTAGTACAGCTTGTTCAGATTCGTAAACTTCAGCCGGTGGTGGTCCACCGTCAGAATCTCTTCAGCCTTCGCCGGATCAAGCAGCATCTTACGCTCCTCGGGCTGATCGCGCGTGCATTCCTGCGGATCGATATCCGGCCGCAGCCCGACCCACACCGGCGCGCGCAGCCGCCCCTCATCCGTCCAATTGGAGAAGCGCACCTCGCAAACCGTTTCCGGCCGCGTCCAGATCGCGCCCTTCTTGGGCAGATCTTTTTCAGGTTCCAGCGGACACTTGTCCGTCTCGAGCGGTGCCAGCTGCGCATAAATCGCGTCCATTTTTTTGCGATCGAAGCCCGTGCCCACATTTCCCGCCCACTTCAAGTTCCCGTGATCGTAAATCCCCAGCGCGAGCGCGCCAAACGGCTCGCGCTCGCCCTTAATCATCCCGCACAGCACGAACTCCGCCGAGGTTGAGAGCTTAAATTTAATCCAATCCGCCGTCCGCCGCGATTCGTAGAAACTCGACGCGCGCTTGGCCACCACCCCTTCGAGCCCCTGCGCCTTGGCCGCCTCCAGCAGCTCGGCGCCACCGCCCGGAAAGTCTTCCGAATAGCGAATCACAGCGTCAGGCTCAAGAATCTTCTTCAATAAGCGCTTCCGCTCGATCAGCGGTTCGCCCCTCAGGTCGCGCCCGTCCAGATACAGCAGGTCGAACAGGAAAATCACCACCGGCAGGTTCCGCGAAAGGGTGGCGACAGCACTCGCGTCGGCCACCGTGATGCGCCTCTGCAACAGCTCGAAACTGGGCAGCCCCCGCTCGTCCAGCACCGCGATCTCTCCGTCCAGAATCGCGCTCATAGCCTTCACGTGATGCGGCAGCACCGAAAGCTCCGGATACTGCCGCTCCATCGCATTGCCGTTGCGCGACAGCATGCGCAGCCGTCCGTTCTGGATGTAGCAGATGGCCCGCACGCCGTCCCATTTGATCTCGTACAACCAATCGTCGCCCGCCGGCGGCGTGCCCTTGCCGATCTGCGCGAGCATCGGCGAAATCATAGGCAGCTCCGCCGGCTCCGCCGTTTTCAACGCGGTTTTGAGCCCCTGCGCGATCTCCTCCTGCGTGCGTCCGGAAAGGACGCTGTAAGCGTAATCCTCGACGTTCCACCCCGCACGCGCGAACGCGTCTTTCTTCTTCAGCAGCAGCCATTCATTCCCTTTGCCGCGTTTCATCCGCACGATGGCGAACTCACCCTTCAGCTTCTCCCCGGTCAATCGAAACTTGAAATCCCCACGCGCAAGCTGTTCTTCCGCGGTCGCATCTCCCAACAGTTCATAGGTTCCGCGATCCCACAACATCACGCTTCCCGCGCCGTAATTGCCTTTTGGAATCACTCCTTCAAAGCCACCGTATTCGAGCGGATGATCCTCCACCATCATCGCCAGCCGCTTATCCGCCGGGTCGAGCGTAGGCCCCTTCGGCACCGCCCACGACTTAAGCGCGCCGTCCACCTCCAGCCGAAAATCGTAATGCAGATTGGTCGCATGGTGCCTCTGCACGCAGAAAGAGTTGCCGCCCCGCCGTTGTAACGACGGCTCCGGCTCAGGGGTCTTATCGAAGGAACGCTTCTCGCGATATTTTTGAATTGACAAAATGCCTCAAAAATGTTTGGGTTATAGTATATATCGTTAGTAACGGACGAGGTGCAAACATGGCTTCTACGGTCTGGAAGGGTCATCTGACATTTGGTTTGGTTTCCTTCCCTGTGAAATTGTACAGCGCGGCGCGCAGTGAGAGCATCAGCTTCAACCAGCTCCACAAAGCCGACGGCTCGCGCATCAAGCAGGTGCTCTATTGCCAGGCGGAGGACAAACCCATCCCCCGCAGCGAGATCGTCAAGGGTTACGAATTCGAAAAAGACCGCTACATCGTCATCGAGGACGAAGAGGTCAAGAAAGTGGCTCCCCAATCCGCCAAAGTCATGGAGCTCCTGGAGTTCGTGCCCAATGACCAGGTGGATCCGATCTATCTCGAAACGTCTTACTACCTGGCTCCCGACGAAGCGGGCGAGAAGCCCTACGCGCTGCTGTTCGACGCCCTGAAGAAGAGCGGCCGCGTAGGCGTCGCCAAGATCGCGATGCATAACCGCGAGCACATCGTGATCCTGCGCCCCGGCAAAAGCGGCGTGCTGATGCACACCATGTATTACTCCCACGAAATCCGCAAAGTAGACGAATTTCGCACCGACGTCAGTCTGGTGAAAGACAAAGAACTGGCCCTGGCAAGCAGTCTCATTGAAGCGCTGGCAGCCGATTTCGAGCCGGACAAATACCACGATACGTACCGCGACAATCTCCTGAAGATGATCGAAGCCAAGAAACAGGGTGCGGAAGTAGTAGCCACCCCGGAACCCCAGCAAGCCAAGGTAGTCGATATCATGGAGGCCCTGAAAGCAAGCTTGGCAATGGCCAAAAAGCCGGCGGCATCAGCCACCAGTGCGGAAGAGGAAGAGAGGCCGGCGAGGAAGAGGGCGAGGGGCTAGCGTCCTCAGCCGTCGTCTTCCGAGCCGCGACCGAAGGAAGCGGTCTTAGCCGCCTTTCCCCGACACTGCGTTCAAGCGGCTGAACCGCCATGCATAAGTATGCGGACGTATGCCTCAACCGCGCCTTGTAGGGTCGGGCTTTCAGCCCGCAGCCACGCTTTAGCGGGCGGTCCCTACACACGTTCAGCTTGCAGCATCGGCTTCACCCGATGCCCCGCCGGATCGGACAGAGTAATACGCGAGCTCCAACGAACTAACAACTCAGTACACTTCCGGAGGAGATCTTTCAGTTTGAGGACTTCGGGGGTGTCGTGAACTTGAGTCAGGAAACGCTTGAGCCAAGTCCGTGCGCGGTTATCCTTGCCGGAAGCAATTTCGGTCAGTCCCGCGATATCGTACCGAACCACGTCCTCATTCGACGGGCCCTCATTTAAGGCGGCAAGTGGCGCAAAATCCTAGCATGAGCCGCCCCATTTTACCGCCGCGACATGCCGGGAGCATCAATATGAACGACTTCTCCAGGCTTAACTCTGGCAATGGCCGCTGCCAAATCCGCCAAGATTGGCTCAAAATCGGTCAGGCGGTTACTTCGCACGCTGGCGATGACGAAGCCGAGGCGGAACGCGCTGAGGTCGTTCTCTCGCTCCATCCCCTGATCGATCGTGACAAACACATCGAAGTTCTCGTCGGCGAACCGCAACAGTTGGCCGTCCTTACTACTTCTCCAACCTGCCTCAGGCACCGTTGACACGGCGTGGCCGGCCAGCTCCCGTTTAAGCCGAGCAGGAAGACATTCGTCTAAGAGGACACGCACTCAAGAATTCGCTCTTTTGCAAGTTCGATGAAGTTTACCGCTTGAGCGCGACTGACAGTTGGGAAATCCTCCAGGAATTCCTCGATGGTTGAGCCCCCTTCCCAGTGGTCGATAAGGGTCTGAATCGGCACCCGAGTGCCCCGGAAGCAGGGCGTGCCGCTCATCCGATCTCGGTCGATCCAAACCACTTCATCGAGCGCTAGTCGTTGTTCCGACGTCATATTACGATTCTACCTGACGGCCACGCCGCAGTCACTTCCACTTCTCCAACCTCGTGAAGCGGCTCGGGGACAAGCAATGTCGCATTCGCGCATGGCATCCAGGTGACCCTCAATGGCTTCTCGAATCAGCCTCTCAACCTCCTGCCGATTGACTCCAACCGCAATGCAGCCGGGCAAATCCGGGACTGAAGCGCCCCAGGAGGTGGGGCCTTTTTCGTAGATCACGGAGTACCGAACGCTCATCTTGCCTCCAATCCGTCTCGAACCTTCATGATCTTCCCCTCATTTTTCCATTCCGAGCCGCGACCGCAGGAAAGCGGTTTCTTCGAAAACACCCACGCCGCCGCAACTCAAGCGCTCTTGATCTCGGTCCACAACCGATCCCTCAACTTCTGCGCCTCCGACGACAGCGGCTCAAACCACTCTCCTCGCTGGAGCTCTTCAGCCGGCGGATACAGCACCGGACTCTCCCTCAGCTCCACCGGCAGCAATTTCTTCGCCGCCCGATTCGCCGTCGCCGTCTGCGTCGCCTTCACGATCTCCGCCGCCACTTGAGGCCGCAGCAGGTAGTCGATGAACTGGTGCGCCAGCACCGCCCGTCCGCTCTCCCGCAAAATGGCCATCGTGTCTGCGAATCGCGCAAACCCCTCCACCGGCAGCGCGAACGCCAGCTTCGCCGGAGCCGCCGCAATCGCCTGTCCCGCCGTCACCGCCCACGCCTGCGCCGCCGCCACATCGCCCGCCACCATCTGATCCCGAACCTCGGCATTCAAGTACGCGCGCAACAATTTCTTCTGCGCGATCGCCTCCCGCTGCGCCGCCCGCAGTTCCGATTCATTGCCCGAATTAATCGAAAAGCCCAGCCTCTTCAGGCAAGCCCCCAGCACCTCCGGCGGATCGTCCAGCATCGTGATTTTCCCCGCCAGCCGCGGGTCCCACAAATCGCTCCAGGCCCGCAACTTCAGTGGCTTCTGAAAAACAATCCCCGTCGACCCCCACATATAAGGAACACACCATTCCAACTTCGGATCCCACGGAGGCCTTTGAAACGAAGCATCCAGCGCATCGAGATTCGGCAGCCACTCATGCCGCAGCCCCTGCAACAACCCCATCGCGCGCATCGGACCAACCCAATCACCCGACGGAAACACTACGTCCCAACCCGAGTTGCCGCTCATCACCTTGGCAATCATTTCCTGATTGCCTTCGTAAGTTCCGTAGCGAACGCTCACCCCAAACTCGCGCTCGAAATTCGCGACCGTATCCGGCGCCACGTAATCGGACCAGTTATAAACATTCAGCCGCGGCCGTTCGCGCCGGCAAGCCGCGAGCCCGCTCGCGAGAAACACGCGACGCTTCATTTCGCGCGCAGCCTTTCAGACACCAGCACCATCACGCCCAGCCCGAACACCACCATGGTCGACACCGCATTCAGCATCGGATTCACCCCGCGCCGCGCCAGCGCGTAAATCACCATGGGCAGCGTTTGTGAATCCACTCCGGCAACTAAACTCGTGATCACGTAGTCGTCGATCGAAACCGTAAACGCCAGCATCGCCGCCGCCGCAATCGCCGGAGCTAAATAAGGCAAGGTAACGCGATAAAATGCCCCGAACTCGGTTGCGCCCAAATCGAGCGCCGCTTCCTCCAGCGATTTATCGAAGGAGCGCAACCGCGCCATCACCACCACCACCACATAAGCCACTGAAAACGCGACATGCGCCAGAATCACCGTGTGCATCCCCAGCCGCAGGTGCAGGAACCGGAAGGACCATTGAAACAACGCCAGCAGCGAAACCCCGGTGACGATCTCGGGCGTTACCAACGACATATAGAGCGCGGACGACAGCACATTCGAAGCCCGTTTCCACAATCCGTAAGCCGCCAGGGTCCCGATCGCGGTCGCAATCAGCGTCGCCACGATGGCGATGATCAGGCTGTTCGCCGCCGATTCCAGCAGCTCCCGGTCGCCCAGCGCTGCCCGGTACCAATGCAGCGAAAATCCTTCCCAAACGGTGAACTTGGATGAATTAAGGCTGAATAAGGCCAGTAAAAGCAGCGGAATGTGCAAAAAACAGCATATTATGGACGCGTAAGCCTTCATAAAAGCTCCTCGCCGCGCCTTTTTGCCACGAATAACAACCCCAGCGCGACCCCCATCAACACCAGCGAAGCCGCCGCTCCGAACGGCCAATCCCGAGCCGTCGTGAACTGGTTCTGCACCAGGTTCCC
>JBEKOZ010000295.1:0-6362 GCA_049521275.1 Bryobacteraceae bacterium
TATTTCAAAATGGAATCGGTGGAACATTTCGCGCGCATCGCCCTCGTCGCCGAGCTGTTGGGGGGGCCGAAAGTGCTGCCTCGCGCGGAAATTCAGAAGCTGTTCGATTCGCGCAAGCGATATTGCGTCGATTCGAACAACGGCTTCGACCAGGGCGCTCCGCTCGCCGCCGAGGACATGCCGGAGCCGAACGAAAAGATTGAAATTACGCGAGAGCAGCTGCTCGCCGTAATCGACGAAGCGCTCAAAGTTCGCGGCGTTTATTAAGGAGATTCAATGGGTGAAGCTCTGGGGATGATCGAGACGCGGGGGATGGTCGCCATGATTGAGGCCTCCGACGCCATGGTGAAAGCCGCGAATGTGCAGCTTGTCGGGTGGGAAAAAATCGGATCGGGATACGTCACCGTGCTGGTGCGTGGCGATGTCGCCTCGGTACGCGCCGCCACCGATGCGGGAGCCGCCGCCGCGCGCCGCGTGGGGGAACTGATCTCGGTGCACGTCATCCCGCGCCCGCACCAAAGCCTGGAAGACGTTCTGCCGATCGGGAAATCGACGAAATAGCTGAGGAAGGGTTAGCCGCGGATGAACGCTGATGAACGCGGATCGAAAATAATGAAGGATCTGCGTTTATCGGCTTCCATCGGCGGCCAATATTGGTTTCCCAGATGATCCTCGGACGCGTCGCCGGAACCATCGTCGCCACTCGAAAGGACCCACGCCTTGAGGGCGCGAAGCTCCTCATCGTCAAGCCGGTCTCGCCCGATGGGAAAGAGGAGTCGAATTATTTGATCGCCATTGATACCGTGCAGGCCGGTCCTGGCGCGCTGGTGCTGGTCGTCTCCGGCAGCTCCGCCCGGCTCGCCGAAGGATGCAAGGATAAGCCCGTCGACGCATCGATCATTGGCATCATCGATGCCGTGAGCCTCGATAGCGACCGCGGCAAAGGATAGCCATGCAGCTTGGCAGGATCGTCGGTCGCGTGTGGGCCACTACAAAGAATCCGGGCCTTGATGCGCAAAGGCTGCTGATCGTCCAACCGTTGACTCCGGAGCGGAATGCCACCGGCAAGACACTGATCTGTGCCGACTCCACCGGCGCGGGAGCGGGCGAACTGGTCTACTGGTGCAAAGGGAAGGAGGCGAGCTTCCCGTTTCTTCCCACCGAGGTCCCCACCGATGCTACCGTGGTCGCCATCGTCGACCAGATCAGCGTAAGGCGCGGCACATGCTGATCGGAAGAATTATCGGCGAGGTGGTCGCCACCGAGAAACATGCGAGCCATCACGGCCGCAAGGCGCTGCTGGTCCAGCCGTTGACGCTCGACGGCGAGGATCGCGGCAACGCGGTGGTCGCGTTGGACGCAGTCGACGCGGGCATCGGCGATCGAGTCCTGCTGATCATGGAGGGTTTCAGCGCGATGACCGCCGTCGGGCGCCCCGACTCACCCATCGACATGGCTGTGATCGGCGTGATCGATCGTATCGACCTCGCGCCGGCTGCTCCGCTTACGCGAAGTTCGGAAGACGAATAGATAACTGGCGAGAATCCCACCCACCACCAGCTTCAGCCCCTCCGACACCACCATCACCTGGTAGAGCAGCAGAGTGCGCACCATCGCGGTATTGGTGGCGCTGCCTGGCGAAAAATCCATCTCGCGGCCGCGATAGGACAGCTCCGGCGTGATCGCCCAGAGTTGGAACAGCACCACCGCCAGCATGACTCCGCACAGCACCAGCGAAAGAATCCGCTTCTGCGTGGCGAAGTACAAACAGATTCCCAATGCCACCCCCAGCCCGACCTGCGCCTGTTCCCAGATAGAGTAGAGGCTGCGCGTCTGTTCCGCCGCGTGGTGGCGCAGCAGAAGCATGATCTGATCCTGCCCTAGCGCCTTGATCATGTTCCCCACCGGCCCAACCGGCGAGGTTAACACCAGGTCCGATGAATGCACGTTCTGGAGCGCCACCAGAGTCATGAAGAGGCTGCATCCAAGCCAGGCCCCGAGCAGGAATGTCGCAACTCTTCGCGTGTGCACCGGCTTTTAATATGCCACAGCTTTACTTCTGCATCACAATGCGCAAAAAACGAGAGGGGAGCCTTAAAGCTCCCCTCGTCGCGTCGAACATGTTTGACTTCTGGATCGTGACTTCTTGGTCCCCTTCGTATCGGGGTAATCCCATTCTATCCCACCGCGATCCATCCCTGCCCAGGCAGCGTCGCCACCACCAGCCCGCCTTTCGTCACCACCACGCGAAACTGTTTCCCTTTCTTGGGCGCTTTCATCTCCACAATCCGCCCCCGCGCGACCTCCGCAGCTACCACCCCGGTCTCGAATTCCACCGCAAACGAATCCCCGTCCGCCCCATCCAGGCGAATATATAAATTCGCGTCGTCGAACCCGTAGAACAACTCCTGCGCCCCCGACGAGCTCTCTGCCGCCGCATGCATCGCTCCCGACCGCGGGTCCGGCCGATACCGACCTGCCCCCAGCCACTCGAAATGCGACGTCACCTCGCCGTCCATCACCGGATGAATCGGATTCACCGGCGCCTCATGATGCTCACCCTCTCCGAACCCCTTCAGAATCGGCCTCGAAAGCTCCGCCGGAGGCGGGAGGCCCAGCGCGCGATACACGTTCTTCAAATGATCGCGGTACAGCTGGTCAAACTCCGGCCGATTCTCTGACCCATGTTCCGGCCCGTACCACCAATTCCAATCGCTCCCCTCGGCGATCAGCAATTCCTCGTAAGCCAAGGCGCGCCGCTCCTCCGGCACATCCTTCGCATCATCGTAAGCCCGCCGCGCGGCCAGCAGGTATTCCCACGCGAGGTTATCTTCCTCCGCGCCGATCCATACATCGAAATTCGCGTTGATCCACGACCCCGGAAAGATTCCCTCTAGCGGCAGGGCTTCAAATTTGGCCAGCGCTTCCGATACCGTCAGCGCCTCCAGTTGCGCGTCCTCTTGAACGCGCCGGTACAACTCGCGCAAAAATGGACGCCCGTTCGCCTCATACCACTCCCACGCATTTTCACCGTCGAGAATAATCGGCACCAGCGCCTCAGTCCCCGCCGCATTCTGCCGGATCTGCCGGAGAAAATGCTCCGCCGCCTCCGCCGCTCCCATGCGCGAATATGTGAACCCGATCAAATCGCTCAAATAATGATCGCGAAACAGCATCCGCATTTCATGCCCGCGCTGCTTCCAGCAATAGGCCCGATACGTCTCATAAGCCCCGGCTCCGTGACCGAGCGTCCGCGCCAGCACGCCATTGTCGGTCCCCGACCATGTGAATCCGCACTCCGCCGCCAGCGCCAGTGCCTCGTCCGACACGGACCCCTCGCTCGGCCACACGCCCTTGGGACTCACTCCGAACTTCTCCTCGATGTAGGCTCGCGCCCGCTCCAGCTGCACCTTTGCATCGCCCGGATATTGAAAACGCGCCGGCAGCTGCACCCCGGGATGCGGCACCCGCGCGATATCCGAATCGCACAGCAGCGGCAGAATCGGATGATAGAACGGAGTCGTCGAAATCTCGATTTGCCCTTTCGCCGCATACTCGCGATACACCGGCAGCACCCGCCGCAGCGCCTCGCTCTCTTTGCGAGCCACCATGACCTGATCGTCGCGCGAAAAATCCCGCCCCTTCGCGATCAGCGCCCGCAGCTCCGGATCGCGGCCCAGCAAATCCTCATCGAACCAGGCGATCTGGCTGAAGATCTGCAAATCGCGCAAATCCTGAACAGAGAATCTCTGTTCGCGGCGTTCGTATAACTCCTGATACCGCGGATAGCGATGAATCATCCGCTCCACGTGTACCTGAAAAAAGTACTTCAGGATGAAGTTCCGCTGCGCTTCGCTCAGTTCCTCCGCCGGCTCCAGCGCGCAATCGAGAAACGGATCGGACGCCTTCCCGGCCGCATACTCCTCAATCTGCACCAACATCGACGGCACCAGGTTGAAGGTCTGATGAATGCGCGGAAACTCCCCCAGAATCTCCACCATCCCCGCGTAATCCTTCAACGCGTGCAGCCGGGTCCATGGGAGTTTATATTCGCCCGTCCACAAATCCTTGTAGAACGGCTGGTGCATGTGCCACAGAAAACAGAGGGTCGTCATTCAGGATGGGAATTCATGTTTAGGATTGCTTTAAAAGTACCATCCTCTATTCTATAAGCGTGACGAACCGCGTTCGCTTCGGAATGTTCGACTTCGATACCGCCACGCGGGAACTGCGTCGTGAGGGCATCCTGGTCCGGTTACAGGCCCAGCCGGCGCAAGTCCTGGCGGTGTTGGTGGAACATGCCGGTGAGGTCGTTACGCGCGAGCAGTTACGCAGCGCCGTCTGGGGAACGGACACGTTCGTCGATTTTGACCGCGGCCTGAATTTCTGTATCGCGCAGATTCGCACGTCGCTCGGCGATTCTTCCGAAAACCCCCGTTTTGTGCGCACCATCCCGAAGCGAGGCTATCAGTTCGTCGCGCCATTAGGCCCGGCGATCCCACCTCCTCAGAAGAAAAAGTACGTCGTGGTTGCGGGACTTGGATTAGCAGTCTTCGCCTCGCTGGCGATCCTTATCGCACTGCGGCATCCTGCAAAGAACATCGCGGTAGTGAGATTCGACAATGAAACCGGCAGCCCGGACATGGACCGATTCGCGGACGGCCTGACCGATGCCGTGGTGGCGGAGCTTTCTGCCGGAGGAACGCACTACGGCATCATCGGAAATGCCGCGATCCTCCGCCAGCCCCGCGCCCAGCGCGACATCCTGGCAATCGGTTCATCCCTGAACGCCGGCTATATCGTTCTCGGCCAGGTGCAGCGCAATGCATCGCACATCCGCGTGTTGGCGCATTTGATCCGCCTGCCGGAGCAGACCCACCTCTGGGTCGTGCGCGCGGATCGCGATGTCGCGGATCCTCTCGAAACCGAAAACGAGCTGGCGCGACAAATAGCAGTTGAGTTTTCCCAACATCTGGGCTCCAAGCCGCTAGTCGCAACCCGCTGAAGTGGAAGGGTTTCGCGCCTCACATTTTCCTGGCGCTCGTTTTGAATGCGAATCGAGTACGATTCTGCTCATGCAACTCCGTCGAACCTTCCTGTCCACTCTAGGTGTTAGCACCGTCGCCGTCGCGTCCGAGCAAACACCTTCCACCGCGCCCACCCCGTCCGCCGATCCATCAGCGGACATCTTTCAAGCCGCCTACAAAGGAGACATTCCCCGCGCCACGGAACTCGCAAAACTGAATCCCGCGATCGCTCACCTCCGCTCGCCCGACGGTCGCCAGCCGCTGCATTATGCGGTAGCTGGAGGACAGACCGCCATGATCTTTTTTCTCTCGACCCACGGCGCCGACCTTAGCGCCGGTCCAGAAAGCCCGCTGCTAACCGCGGTCGATTATCCGGACCATGCCCTGGCGTTCGAGATGAGCCAGATACTCCTTATGAACGCTTCGGATCCCAACGCCAAGCGCGCCGACGGCCGTACCGCGCTCGATCTCGCGGCTCTCCGCGGCTATGCGGACATCGTGGAATTACTCGTTCATCGCGGCGCTACCGGGTCCCAGGCCGCCGCCGTGACTGTGGAACGAGTCTACTTTGGAAACCGCTATCGTTTGGACGCCGAAGGCCGTCCCTATACTCCGGAAAACATCGACGGATTGCCTCAGGACTTCATCAATGATTTCGCGCGCCTGGCTCATTTTGACGCCGATCGCGTCAAGCATCTGCTGAAGATCGCCCCCGGCTTGATCGGCGCGCGCGCTACCTGGGACGAACTGGCCATCGAAGCCGCGGCCCACATGGGGCTGGTTCCTTTGGCGCGCCACCTCGCCGACCGGGGAGCGCCCGTCTCGACTTGTACCGCGACTTTGTTGGGGCAGCGCGATCTCGTCACAGCACTGGTAAAATCCGACGCCGCCTGCCTGCGGGAGTGCGGCGCGCATGACATCGCGCTCCTGGCCTATACAGCCTACGGCGACCAGCGCGCCGAAATCGCCGACTTCCTGTTGCGCTCCGGAGCGAATGTTCAAGCAAAGGCGTTAGGTGGACAAACTACCTTGCACCTAGCCGCCGGCAAAGGATACCTGGAGTTGGCCGACGTTCTTTTGGCGCACGGCGCGGACGTGAATGCGGCCGCCAGATCGCGCGGACAAGAAACGCCGTTGACCATCGCAGTGAAGGCGAAGCGCGAGAAAATGGTTGAGTTCCTGAAATCTCGCGGCGCTCGCGCCTGAATGCAATCTCACTTCGAAAAATAACTGCGCACGGGCACCGGCGCAGCCGACCCCTTGATCGCTTCCCACAAAATCGCGTTCAACTCATCGTCATCCGCCAGGTCTGCGTCGCTAAAATCCATCCTCGCC